>JBPOET010000356.1:0-2617 GCA_051251675.1 Parasphingopyxis sp.
ACGCTGCGTCGCCTCGCAAAAGGCGGGGTGCGTCGCGCGAACCGGCTCGGCCGCGACAACCCTGCCATTGGCGGCGATATGGACGCGGATCGTGCAACTGCCTTCTATCTCCTGCCGTATGAGGGCGGCTGGATAGCGCGGTTGCAGCGCGCCGCGATGTGACGGGTGAATGCGCGCCGCGACCAATACCGGTTCCGGCGTTTCCTCGACGATCGGCGTGACCGGAGGAAGCGGCGGCACCGGCCGAATCTCCGGCGCTTCGGCGAAGGTTATGCGGCCGGGCGGAGTCGGCACCGGCGTCAGTGTGACGACAGGAGGTGGCAGCAACTCGGTTTCGGTATCCGGTTGTTGGGGAATCGGGTCCGGATCCTGCGGCCGCACGATATTGACCACTTCGGGTGGTTCGCCCGGGTCGGCAAGCCTTATCGCCCCCGATTTCATAAGGAGCGCCACCGCAATCGCCGCCGCGTGGAGGCCGATAACGATTGCGAGCCCCGAGCCGCTATGCCGCGACTGGCCCAGAAAGCTGGATTGTTTCGCTGTATTTCCCGCCATTTTTCCTCTCCAGAACAATTGCAAGAGAGGTTATGTTACACCATATCATATCGGAAATCCAGATAGTCGCACACGCCAAGGGTGTCGGCGACGTCGGGGTTGGGGCGGCAGGCAGGAAGGCGTAGGCTATTTACTGCGCAACCGCATCAACCCCTCTTGCGCTGCGCTGGCGACGAGCTGGCCGTCCTGCGTGAATATCTGGCCGCGATTGAAGCCGCGCGCATGCCCCGTCCATGGCGAATCGGTCGCATAGAGCAACCAGTCATCGGCCCGAAATTCCTCATGCATCCATAGCGAATGATCGAGGCTCGCCATTTGCAGCGGATGGCGCATCCAGCTGATACCGTGCTTAAGCGTGCTCGTGCCGAGCAGACTCATGTCCGAGGCATAAGCCAGGATCGCCTGATGCAGGCGCTTGTCATCCCCGATCGGCGCCACGGCGCGGAACCAGGTGCAGCTGTAAGGCTCCGACGGCTCGGGCTTCACTGGATTGCGTCGCTCTACCGGCCTGAGTTCAATCGAACGCTGGCGCAGCATACGCTTGCGAAACGGCTCGGGAATCTGTTCGATATTGTCCCGCCAATAGTCGGCCTCGCTCTGCAGCGTATCGGGTCCCGGCACGTCGGGCATATCGAATTGGTGCGCAAGACCTTCCTCGGGACGCTGATAATTCGCCGCCATGTTGAGAATCGGCTTGCCGCGTTGCAGGGCAATGATCCGCCGGGTTGAAAAGCTCCGTCCATCCCGGTCACGCTCGATCCGGTAGATGATTGGATAGTCTTCATTGCCGGGCCGCATGAAATAGGCGTGGAGCGAATGGGCGACGAGTTCATCGTCGACGGACTGGTTCGCCGCGACAAGCGCCTGTGCAATCACCTGGCCCCCAAAGACGCGGCCGACCCCGCCCGGCAGGCGCGGCCCGCGGTAGAGATCGGTATCCAGCTCCTCAACCGTGAGCAGATCGCATAATTTTCTAACCAGCTCTTCAGGTGTTTTCGACCCGGAGGCCTGTGCATTATCGTCGTTTTCCAAAACTTGTCCTTCAATTCGCAACTGTCCGCCAGCGCAATCGCCCTCGCATCCGTCTTCGTTCAGTGCACTGCACAATTCAAGTCCGCCAGCAAAACTCTCTGGCCGTAAAGATCGGCGTAGACCGCGCCCAAAACCCCTGCGCGGAACGGTGTAACCTCGCTCGGCAGATTCTGGACATAACCCGAAGCGCGCAGATCGTTCGCACGGTCGACCCAGGCGACGGTGCCCGCCGCACCGCCCCCAGCCATAGGTGCCGATACCTTCGGCCGGAGCGTTCGTGCCCGGCTTTGTCGCCGACTATCCGATTCCGGGGGCCTTGATCGCGGTTGGGCGCGGCCAGGCCGCACCGGACTATTATGCGGATGGCGTCACGGTATTGGGCGGCGCCCAGAAATCGTCTTCTCTCTATATGCAGCCCGCCCATATCCATTGCCCCAACTGGTTTTCCCTTAAAACCAGCTTCGCCCGGCAACACATATTTGGCAAGCGCGAGGCGGCGAAGAGTTTACGGGCAGCGGGCCAGCCGGGCGATGGCGCGTTCTTTGCCGATCAGCGGCAGCAGCGCCGCCATTTCGGGCCCTTGATCGCGCCCGGTCAACGCCTGGCGAAGCGGCAGGAACAGTGCCTTGCCCTTGCGACCGCTCTGCTCCTTGAGCGCGCTGGTCAGCGATTTCCAGGCGGCGTTCGACCAATCCAGGGTTGCGGCGATTTCCGCCGCCTGGTCCAGAAAGGCGCATGTTTCGGCATCGAACGCGACAGAATCCAACGGACCTTCGACAACATGCCACCAGTCGTGCGCCTCGGCCAAAATATTGAGATTGGGGCGAATTGCCTGCCAGCCATCCGCGCCCATGCCCTGCGGCAACCGGCCGGCCACAGCGTCATAATCGAGCTGATGGAGGATCTTGGCGTTGAGCGTCTGCAGTTCCTCACTGTCGAAGCGGGCCGGTGCGCGGCCGAACCGGGCGAAATCGAAGCTCTCGATCAACGGTGTGACTTCGGTAAACGGCTCGACCGGATCGCTCGTGCC
>JBPOET010000357.1:0-2615 GCA_051251675.1 Parasphingopyxis sp.
TGCCGATACCCGCGGACGGGCCGTCCTTCGGCACCGCGCCTTCGGGAAGATGAACGTGAATGTCCTTCTTGCCGAATATGCTCGGTTTGATGCCATAGCTTGGCGCGCGCGCCTTGACGAAACTCATCGCAGCCTGGATCGACTCCTGCATAACGTCGCCGAGCTTGCCGGTCGTCTTGATCACGCCCTTGCCGGGTACAGTCACGGCTTCGATGGTCAGCAATTCGCCGCCCACTTCCGTCCAGGCCAGCCCGGTGACAGCCCCGACCTGATCCTCCTCCTCGCCCATCCCGTAACGGAATTTCGTCACGCCGAGATAATCGGAAAGATTGTCCTTGGTGATCGTTACCGACTCGGTTTTGCCTTCGAGAATCTCCCGCAACGCCTTGCGCGCAAGCTTCGCTATTTCGCGTTCCAGCGTCCGGACGCCCGCTTCGCGGGTGTAATTGCGGATCATGGCGCGCAGGCCATCTTCCTCAAGAACAAATTCGCCTTCTTTCAGGCCATGGGCCTCGATCTGCTTCTCCAGCAGATGGCGTTTTGCAATCTCGACCTTCTCGTCTTCGGTATAGCCAGACAACCGGATGATCTCCATCCGGTCGAGCAGGGGCTGCGGCAGGTTCAGCGAGTTTGCCGTCGTTACGAACATGACATCCGAAAGATCGAGATCGATCTCCAGATAATGATCCTGGAATTTGTCATTCTGTTCCGGGTCGAGAACTTCGAGCAGCGCCGAAGCGGGATCGCCGCGGAAATCCTGGCCAAGCTTGTCGATCTCATCCAGCAGGAACAACGGGTTCGATGTCCCGGCCTTTTTCAGGTTGCTGGCGATCTTGCCCGGCAGCGATCCGATATAGGTGCGGCGGTGGCCGCGAATTTCGGCTTCATCGCGCACGCCGCCAAGCGACTGGCGCACGAAATCGCGCCCCGTGGCGCGCGCAATCGATTTGCCAAGTGAGGTCTTGCCGACGCCGGGCGGGCCGACCAGGCACAGGATCGGGCCCTTGAGCTTGTTGGTGCGTGCCTGGACCGCAAGATATTCGACGATCCGGTCCTTGACCTTCTCCAGCGCGTAATGATCCTCGTCGAGAACCTTCTGCGCCTCGCCGATATCTTTCTTGAGCTTGGCCTTCTTGCCCCAGGGCAGACCGAGCAGCGTATCGAGATAGTTGCGGACGACCGTCGCCTCGGCGGACATCGGCGCCATGGCTTTCAGCTTCTTGAGTTCGGACTGCGCCTTGGTTCGCGCTTCTTTGGAGAGCTTGGTTTCCTTGATCTTTTTCGAAAGCTCGGCGAGTTCATCGCCCTCGTCCTCGTCGTCATTGCCAAGTTCGCGCTGGATCGCCTTCATCTGCTCGTTCAGATAATATTCGCGCTGGGTCTTCTCCATCTGGCGTTTGACGCGGCTCCGGATTTTTTTCTCGACCTGCAGCACGCCGAGTTCGCCCTCCATGAAGGCAAAGGCCATTTCGAGCCGCTTGGACGGATCGCGCTCCACCAGCATCGTCTGCTTGTCGGAAACCTTGGCGCCAATATTGGCTGCCACGGCATCGGAAAGCTGTGACGCCTCCTCGATCTGGCCCAGCTGGACAGCCGTTTCTTCGGGAATCTTCTTGTTGAGTTTCGCGTAGTTCTCGAACTGCTCGACGGTCGAGCGCATCAGCGCCGTAACTTCGGGACCCTCGCTGGGCTCATCCTCGATCATCGAAATGTCGGCGATCAGATGTTCGTCGCGAAAGTGAATATCCTCAAGCGCAGCGCGCTGCTGCCCCTCGACGAGCACGCGAACTGTGCCGTCCGGCAACTTCAACAGCTGCAGGACAGTTGCCGTCACGCCGATGTCGTAAAGGGCGTCTCGATCGGGATCGTCCTCGGACGGATCCAGCTGCGCGACGAGGAAGATCGTCTTGTCCGCAGCCATCGCCCGTTCAAGCGAAACAACGGATTTGTCGCGCCCGACGAACAACGGAACGATCATGTGCGGAAAAACGACAATGTCCCGTAGAGGCAGGACAGGTAGGGACTGGGTGGTCATTCAAAACTCCAACTTCGGGCCAAGCCCGCTTTCCTGCGTTATATGGTGTTCCTGTCTCGCGTATCAATGTGACGCGGCCGCGAAGATGTGCATGATGCCCGTGTTGCATTCAAAAGGTCTTTGCCTCCCAATACAGTAGAGCTAAACCCCTGAAAGAAGGGTCGGATCATTTTCCCGGCTGAAAACTGCGCCGGGGGCATGATGATTATTCGGGTTTTGGCATTATTGTGTGCGGTGTTTTCTCTCGCCGGAGCGGCTGCAGCCGCGAACGAGCCGATATTCGAACCGGCGCCCGACTGGGTCGAAAGTGTAGCAATCCCGGCTCCCGATCCCGCTCGGCCCGAACAGGCCGTACAGATATTGCTGAACAGCAACCAGAACCGGTTTGGCCCCGACACCGATGAATTTTACTTCGAAACCGCCACGCTTGTGCAGACGCCGCAGGGATTGGGGGCAATCGGCACGATTTCGATTCCCTGGCAGCCCGAACTGCGGACGCTCATCATCCACAAAGTTCATCTGATCCGCGACGGCGAAGTCATCGACCTGATGGACAATGGGCAGGAGTTCATCGTTCTGC
>JBPOET010000358.1:0-2610 GCA_051251675.1 Parasphingopyxis sp.
GTCATCACCGAAGCAGGCATGCCAGCGCTCGGACCCTCGACAATTACGATCCGCGATGGCCGGATTGTCAGCGTATCGGAAGGCATTGTGCCACCGGAAGCCGGTGCCGAATTCGTCGATCTTTCCAACCGCACCCTTTTGCCGGGCCTTATCGAAACGCATTCGCATCTCGCCGGCGATCCCGGCGGCGATTACCGCAATGAAGCGGTCGACTCAGATGAATGGGGCGTCGTTATCGGCGTCAGGAATATGGCCACCACCGCGCGGGCCGGTTTCACCACCGTTCGGGTGCCGGGCATTGGCAACGATGTCGGTGCGGCATTGCGCAGGGCGACCGCCGAAGGCAGCCTTCCCGGCCCGCGCATTCTATCTTCCGGCCATGGCCTGTCGATCATTGGCGGGCATGGCGATGTTTCGGGCTTCCGAGAAGATGTGAATGCGGTTCTTGATGGCCATAATACCTGCACCGGGCCGACAGAATGTGCGGCGCGCGTCCGCGAAGCGGGCAGGCGCGGGAGCGATTTCATCAAGATTACCGCAACCGGCGGCGTACTCAGCCAGCAGGCTCGCGGTCTCGATCAGCATTTCACGGATGAGGAAATGCGGGCCATTGTCAGCACGGCGCATGGCCTCGGCATGCATGTTGCAGCCCATGCCCATGGCGCGCGCGGCATCGAGGCGGCGGCGCGGGCGGGTGTGGATTCCATAGAACATGGTACCTTTGCCGATGATGCGGCACTCGCGGCGATGCGCGAAAACGGAACCGTCTTCGTGCCGACGCTGATGGCCTATACTGGCATCCGCGAGCGGCTCGGCACCGGCGTGTATACTCCCCAGGTCGAGCAGAAAATTCGCGAAACGCTGGCGGTGGTTGGGCAGGCGGCCCGGCGCGCGCATGAGCAGGGCATCACGGTCGTCTTTGGAACAGACGCCGGGGTGTTCGAGCATGGTCGCAATGCCGAAGAGCTGGCCATGTATGTCGATATACTGGGCATGACGCCTGCTGAAGTATTGCGCTCAGCGACTGTCGACGCTGCGGAGCTTGTCGGAATGGCGGGCGAAATCGGCCGGCTTGCCCCCGGCTATTCGGCTGATCTCATAGCGGTATCGGGAGATCCGCAGGCGGACATCGCCGTGCTCCGCGATGTCGACTATGTGATGGTGCGTGGCCGGCCGATCGAATGACGGACGCCGGCCCGTTCCGGGCTTTGCACGAATCGCCCTTTTTGATAGCGCTCCGGTCATGAGCATTACCGACAAGTCCGTTCTTGCCGCGCGCAACCGCGACATCATTGCGCATATTCAGGGTCATCCCGATGTGCAGCGTGTGCCGACACGGAATATCGATGCCTTTGTCTGTCGCAATTTCCTGGACGATGCAGAATGCCGGTTGCTGGTCGAAAAGATCGACCGCGATGCGCGCCCGTCGACATTGCTGTCGAGCACCGACGATACCGAATTCCGGACAAGTTCCAGCACCGATTTCAATCGGCAGGAGCCGGCGATCGATGCGATCGAGGAAAAGATCACCCGCTTCATGGGAATTCCCAAGGAAAATGGCGAAACCATTCAGGGGCAGCGCTATGAAGTCGGCCAGCAGTTCAAGCCGCATAATGACTGGTTCTACGAAAATCAGGATTACTGGAAGACCGAGAAAACCCAGGGCGGCCAGCGCATCTGGACGGCGATGGTTTTCCTCAACGATACCCAGGTTGGCGGCGCGACCAGGTTCAAGCGGCTCGGTAAAATGTTTCATGCCGAAAAGGGCAAGCTTCTGTGCTGGAACAACCTGACCTCAGAGGGCGATCCCAATGAATGGTCGCTTCATCAGGGGATGAAAGTTCGCAAGGGCGTCAAATATATCATCACGAAATGGTTTCGTGAGTTGCCCTGGGCCCCGGGCGGCCAGCCGAGCCGATATTAGCGGCTGAAATCTGGTCGTGCTGCATTTCGTGGAAGGCCTTTGTCCGCTCGTCTAAGAGCGATGGACATTTGTCGACACACGCATGATTGCATCCGCCAATACTCTGTATTATACAACTAATACACACTGACCATATGACTTCCTCCGGAGATACAGATCAATGACTCGCAAACTCATCCTGCTTGCAACAGCCGCCGTCTTTTCGACCACCGCGATCCCGGCCTATGCCGATCACCACGAGGCCGCGGCAGCCGAGGCGTCCGATGCCGAAATGACCGAAGACCAGCGTTTGCGCGCGCTGTTTGCGGCAAGCGATGAAGACAATCTGCGCCGCAACCCTATCGGAGCCATTTTCCGCGGGGACATGCGCTATGCGGACCGGATTGGCGATTTCATCACCGACGAATATTTCGATGCCGAGCGCGCCGCCGCGACGGCAAATCTGGCGGCCCTGCATGCTATCGATCGCGAGGCGCTGAACCAGACCAACCAGATCGCCTACGATATTTTCGAACTCGATCAGGAAGAAAGCCTGCGCGACCTGACCCCGGAACTGATGGCGCTGACGGTTGTTCGCCCGGTCAATCATTTCACGGGATTTCACACATTCTACCCGACATTCGCCTCGGGGCAGGGCGCCGCGCCGTTTAACACGGTCGAGGATTATGAAAACAACCTGCTGCGCC
>JBPOET010000359.1:0-2597 GCA_051251675.1 Parasphingopyxis sp.
CGGACAGGATTTTCACCGGATTTCGGCCCGATACACTTTCGGTCCGGATGACAATTACCGGATATCGGCGGGCGTCAACAACATCTTTAACAATTACGGGCCGCTGGTCCCGAGTGGTACGGACAACGGAAGTTCGCTGAATATCGTATCGTCACTGAACGATGCGGTCGGACGTGAATATTATGTCGGTTTCCGGGCGCGCTTCTAGAAGCCGTGGGGGGGGGAGTTCCGACGATCGCTATCGTCGGGCTTCCCCCACACCGGAAAGGGGCCTTGAGGAGAAATACGGGTTATCGCTCGGTGGCGCATTCGCCCAGCAATGGTCACTTATCTGTACCGCAGGAAGACAAGATTCGTGCTTCCTCCGCGGATCTTTTCTTCCTGACACCATCAGGTCGAGCTTTCTGCGATCGCCGTCGCAGGATAACGTCGCGCTAGCGGCGGCCCAGAGGCGTCTCGCCAGCGTCCGGATATACGCACCGGACATCAGCATCTGACTTATAGTAGAATATTCGGGCCGGAGAACGAAAGCTCGCAATATGCGGAATTCGAGCCAATCGGGCGCGGATATCGAACCTGGTCTGCGGGCGGATCGGGAGAGTGTTTTCGGCCCCTGCAAAGGGCTGATCAAGGCCGGAACGGCGCCAGTTTTGGAGGATATGGGCAGAGCGCCCTATAGAGCCAGGACAACCTGTTTCTCAGTCACTTTAATCGCACCGAAGCGAAGATCATCTCCGTCGGGCAATGATGGCGCACAGACCTTCATACCCGGATTATCGGCAGCAGGAGGCTATCCCAAAAAAAGAAGGCGGGGTTTGACCGGCAACCGGCCAGACCCCGCCTTCAGGAGAGACATGCTAGTAGCGGTAGCCGACGGATATGCCGTAGGTCGCCGGTGCGCCGGTCAGACGTGAAACATAGTCGGTGAGATGGGTCACATTGGTCCAATAATGCTCGTTCGTGACGTTGCGGCCCCAGACCTGCGCCGTCCAATGGCCGTCTGCGGCTTCTATGCCGGCCCGCAGATCCACCAATGTGGAGGATGGCAGCTGGAACACCGGATTGTCGCCGAATGCCGCCGGGCTGCTGCTGCGATAGGTGAACGATCCGCCGACAAAGCCGCGAAGCCCTCCTGCACCGATCGGGAATTCATATTCGGCATCGCTTACGATCTGCCATTCGGGGGTGTTCGGAAAGGATTCCCCGACATAGCTGGTCAACCCGCCAAACGGGCCTCTGGGCTCGGCGGGAGCCACCGGGTCCGTCAGCACTTCGGAAGCGACATAGGTGATGCCCGTGCTGAGCCGCAGACCTTCAATCGGGCGAGCGGCCAGATTTACCTCGAAACCATAGACTTCGGATTCCGGAATATTGACCAGCTGGGGCAGGGGACCGAACACCGGCGTGAGCACGATGCCCTTGAGCTGCTTGTCCTCATAGTCATTGTAGAAGGCCGCAAATTCGATGCTGAACCGGTTGTCGATGGTCGACAGGCGGGTTCCGGCCTCAAAGGCGAGCACGGATTCCTGCGTTACCGGGGTGAACTGGCTGGAGAGAATGCCCGGCACCAGTGCATAGCTGCCGGATTTATAGCCGCGGGTGACATTGGCATAGACCATCGCATTGTCATTGAAACGATAGTCGGCGCCGAGCCGCCATGAGAGATTGTCTTCATCGAGGCTTGAATTGGCAAGGCCGGGGGCAAAGGTGGTTGCGTCCAGTGTGACGCAGCCGCCTGCCGGAATGGTTGTCGGCGTTCCCGCGAAGATCGTTGCCAGGAAGCCGAAGGCCTGGGCTGCGCTGACACCTACTGCGCCGGCACCGGCATCCCGGATACAGCCGCTAAAGTCCCGGTTCTGCGATGCATAGCGCGCAGAACCCTGCAAGGTCAGCTGGTCGGTTACGTGGAAATCGAGACTGCCGAAAACAGAAATCGTGTCGATGGACTGATTGGCTATCTGCCCGAGCGGCGTGAATATGAACGGCCCGATCTGGCTGTTCGTGCCCTGCGCGTTTGTCCGCGTCGATTCATTGGCAATCTCGTCCTGGTAATTGCCACCGATCATCCAGTCGACCGGGCCGGACGTGCCGGCAAAGCGCAGTTCCTGGGAGAAGGTTGTCAATTTGGTGTCATGCTCCTGCACCAGGAAAGCGTTGAAGGCGGTGCCGTCGATATCGATCGGCGAATCTCCGCGGAAATCGGAATAAGCCGTAATCGAGGTCAGGGTGATATCGTCCGTCAGTTCCCAGTCGGCGCGGAGGGAAACCTGCCGGAAATCATCGCCGCGCGTAAGATCGGTATTGGGATCCCAATCGGCTTCACGCGGATTGTCGCCGGCCACCGGAGACGCATTCATCGCATCCGCGACAAATTGGGTCAGCGGGGTAACGGGCACGGCCGGCGAGAATTGCACGAACTGCGCCGCCTGGTTTTCCGATCCGTCATGCCAGGCGCTGAGGCCGAGCTGGAAGGAGAGCCGGTCGCTTGCCTGCCAGTCGATCAGCAGACGTCCGTTGATGAAATCCTTGTCGCCCAGCCGGTCGTTCGGGCGGGTCGTGCTATACTGCCAGCCGCTGGAGCGTTAGACTTGGATCGC
>JBPOET010000036.1:0-10175 GCA_051251675.1 Parasphingopyxis sp.
GCGCTCGACCGCAAGGTCGAGTCTGATCAAGGAAACCATCTCTGATGGCTATGCATCTGCCTTCCCAGTCCATGCGCGGTCGCCGGGCGCCGATGGCCGAGATCAACGTCACGCCTTTTGTCGATGTCATGCTCGTGCTGCTGATCATCTTCATGGTGACGGCCCCGCTTCTGGCGTCCGGCGTGCCGGTGCAGCTGCCGGAGAGCAATGCGGGCGCTCTCGATCAGGAGAGCGAACCGACCCAGGTTGCGATCGACGATAGCGGGCAGATTTTCGTCGACGATGTCGCGATTACCGATGTCGAGCTCGCCTCGACCTTTAACGCCATCGCAGCGCGCCCCGCCGGGCCGGAAGGGCATGCGGTTTTCCTGCGCGCCGATACCCGGCTCGACTATGGCCGGGTCATGGTGGTGATGGGGGAACTCAACCGGGCCGGGCTCAACCGGATATCGCTGCTGACGACGATGCCGGGTGAAGGCGGCCCCGACAATCCTGCAGACGAAACGGAAGGCGCGCCGGCGGAGAATAACGACGACGCGCTGCTCGGCCCGGCCGAAGTGGAGCCGATCTAGTGGAAAGGGCGGAACGTCTCGGCCTTGGCGTGGCCGTGATCGGCCATATCGGGCTGTTCGCGATCCTGTCCTATACTCTGATCCCGCGTGCGGAGCTTCCCCGGCGAGAGTCTGTAGCCGTCACGCTCTCCGACGATATCGGGGAATTCGCGACCGCCACCGATCGGCCGGCGCCTGCTTCCGAAGACCGCGCAGCCGAGGACGATCTTGAGGAGATGGTGCCGGAGGATACCGAACCCCTGCCGCAACCTCGCGTCACTCCGACGCCGGCTCCGGAGCCGGCGGCCGAACGCCGGGCCGAGCCCGCGCCACGCCGCGATACCCGGCCCGAACGGCGCCAGCCGGCCCGAAGTCGATCCTCCCGCCTGTCCGGGATTACCGACGGTATCGGCACGGCGAACGACACCGGAACCTCGGCATCCCAGGCGACTGTCAGCGCCTCGGATCAGGCCAATCTGATCAGCCGTATCGTGACGGCCGTGCGGCCCTGTTACAATCTCGGCTCGCTGAGCGGCACGGCGGCCGAAGACATCGTCGTGCGCTTGCGGATTCAGCCATCGCGCGACGGCTCACTGAGCCGCAACCAGGTGACCGTTCTGGGTGCTCGCGGGGTCAATGGTTCGAACCGCGAATATCAGCGGCAGATGGTGGAGGCGGCCCAGAGCGCCGTACTCAATCCACGCTGCCCGTTGCCGCCATTGCCCGACGCGCTCTATGACAACGGCTGGAGCGATGTCGTACTGAACTTCATCCCGGCGCAATTGACCTGAGGAGCATGCCCATCATGGTTTCCCGAATTCCATCGCTTTCGGCGTTTCGCCATCTGGCTCTGGGGCTTTGCCTCGCTGCTCTCGGCAGCGCGGCGGTAGCGCAGGACGACGTGTCGTCCGGCCCGATTGAAGGAGATGTCGTTGGAGGTATTTCAAACCCCACGGCTATCGCCATTCCCGACATGCCGACACCCCGTTCGGTCGGGACGCCGGCGGGCAATACAGAGGATCTGGGCCGTCAGGTCGCACGCGTGATCGAGGACGATCTTCGCAATTCGGGCTTTTTCGATCCCGTCGCCCGCCAGTTTTTGCGCGACGTGGACATGCCGCAGGTGACGGCGCCCGAATATCCGGCCTGGAACCAGGTCGGCGCGCAGAATCTCGTCCAGGGCTATGTCCAGGCGGGCAGCAACGGTCGGCTTACCGTTGGCTGCTATCTCTACGACGTCTTCGCCCAGGCTCCGCTGGAACGCGCAGGCTATGAAGTAGACTATGCGGACTGGCGCCGTGCCGCGCATCGCTGTGCGGATATGGTCTATGCACGGCTGACCGGCGAGGGCGCCTATTTCGACAGCCGGATCGTCTATGTTGCCGAAAGCGGCCCGAAGGATAACAGGGTGCGCCGCATAGCCGTGATGGATACGGACGGGGCCAATCACCGCTTCCTCACCAACGGCCAGTCGATCGTGCTGACGCCGCGCTATGCGCCGGATGGACGGACGATCGTCTATATGAGCTATCTGAACGATGAGCCGCGCGTGTATATTTATGACGTGGCGACGGGCCGCCAGCGCCTGCTGGTGGATGCGCCCTACATGACCTTCGCTCCGCGATATTCGCCGGACAGTCGCTATGTGGTCTTCTCCATGGCCGTAAACGGGAACAGCGATATCTACCGCGTTTCGGTTTCGGGTGGGCGTCCGGAAAGGCTCACCAACACGCCCGGCATCGATACCAGCGCGAGCTATTCGCCCGATGGTCGGCGTATCGTTTTCGAAAGCGATCGTTCCGGCGGCCAGCAGCTTTATGTGATGAACGCCGATGGCTCGAACCAGCGACGGATCAGTTTCGGAGGCGGGCGTTATGCGACCCCCGAATGGAGTCCGCGCGGCAACCTGATCGCCTTTACGCGGCTGGGAGGCGGGTTCCGGATCGGCGTGATGCGACCCGACGGATCGGGCGAGCGCATCCTGACCAACAGCTGGCAGGATGAGGGGCCGAGCTGGGCGCCCAATGGCCGGGTCATCCATTTCTTCCGCACTCCGCGCGGCAACAGCCTGCCCAGCCTCTGGTCGGTCGATGTGACGGGGCGGATGGTGCGCAGGCTCCCAACGCCGGTTGGTGCTTCGGATCCGTCATGGTCGCCGCTTCGCGACTAGGTTTTCAGATTTTCACACCCGTGTGTTAGACAGGCGGCAAGACGGGGCCGCATTGAACGAGAATGAAAAGGATAGGTTACATGATACAGTTTTCAAAAACTGCGATTCTTCTGACCGCCGGCTCGGCGCTGGCCTTGGGCGCCTGTTCGCGTAGTGCTCCCGATGAACTGCCTCCACCGCCGGTCGGCACGGCTGGGCCGGATACCACTCCGACTTATTCGGGACCGACGCCGGGCAGCCGGGAGGATTTTCTCGCCAATACGGCCAGCGACACGATTTTCTTCGAAACCGATTCGCATGATATCGATCCCGAAGACCGCGCGATCCTGGATTCGCAGGCTGCATGGCTGGTCGCCAATCCCGGCGTTCGGGTCACGATCGAGGGGCATTGCGACGAACGCGGCACACGCGAATATAATCTCGCGCTTGGTGAGCGCCGGGCCAATGCAGCGTCCAACTATCTGGCCGCTCGCGGCGTCGATGCATCGCGGATGACGGTCATCAGCTATGGCAAGGAACGGCCGGTCGCGCTCGGTTCGGACGCTGCCAGCTGGGCGCAGAACAGGCGCGCTGTTACAGTGGTTCCCATGTAGGGCGCCAACGCCGATATCGCGAATACAGAAGGGCCGGGACCGCCATATCCCGGCCTTTTCTATTCGTCTCCATAGATGGCGACGCTGGCCTCGCCTTCGCTCGACGCCATGCCGCGATACATGCCTGGCGTGTTGAACGAATAGGTGCCCGTGCCCCAGGGGGTGGTGACGATAACCCCGCCCGACCCGCCAAGTTCGGCCATTTCGGCAATCACGCTGTCGGCAATTTCCTGCACTTCGTCCGCTTCCAGCACGAACTCGCTGGCATGGACATAATATTCAGGCACACCCTCATCATCGACCGGGACGGAAGCTCGCGCGGTGGCAAGATTCTGGTGGAAACGGAACCGGATTTGCGCGCAGATTTCATGAGCGACGCCCACGCGGATAAAATATTCGCCGGAGCCCGTCGCGGAGACGGCGCAGCTGCGATTGTCGGCATAGGTGCCCGCGCCGATCACGGGCGAATCCCCGATGCGGCCCCAGCGCTTGCCCGTCATGCCGCCTGTCGAGGTTGCCGCCGCGACATTGCCGTCCATATCGACGGCGACGGCGCCTACCGTCCCGTATTTAAGGTCGACATCATAGGCGTTAAGCCCTGCGGTCTCGCCGGCCAGAAACTCTTCCAGCTGGCGGCGGCGGCGCTCGGTTTCGAACCAGCTATTCTCGACCTGCTCGAGACCCTGGGCCAGCGAGAATTCATCCGCGCCCGTTCCACGCAGGAAAACATGGGGCGATTCGGTCATCACCCGGCGTGCCAGCGTCACCGGGTGGCGCGTGTTCGAGGTGCCTGTAACCGCGCCGGCTGAGCGCGTGGCTCCGTCCATGATCGATGCATCATGTTCGATCATCCCGTCATAGGTGAAGACCGCACCGCGACCGGCATTGAAATTGGGATCGTCTTCCAGCTCTCTTATGGTCGCCTCGATCGCATCCATGGACGTTCCGCCGCCGCGCAAAATGGCGCTGCCGGTTTCAAGCGCATGGCTCAGCGCCGCGCGAATGGCGGCATCCTGCTCGGCGGTAATCCGGTCGCGTTCAATCGTGCCCGCGCCGCCATGGATAACCAGCGTCCAGCGTCCCTCGGCTGCAGCCTGCGCCGATGCCTGGCCTCCCAGCATCAAGGCACCCAATGCCAGCAATAGTCTGAAGCGCATTTCTGTTCTCCTATGAAAAACTTTTTCTTGCCTAACCGAGTTTGCGCCAGGCCAGATCCGCAAATTCGCATAATCGCGGCCGCGTGTCGCGGGGGTCGATTATATCCTCAACGCCAAAATGTTCCGCCGTGCGGAATGGAGAGCGAACCTTGTTCAGCCGGGCGCGAATATCTTCGAGTTCCGCCGCAGGATCGTCGCTGGTTTCGATCTCCGACTTGTAGGCGACCTCGATCCCGCCTTCGATGGGCAGAGAACCCCAGTCGCCGCTCGGCCAGGCAAAGCGATACTGGAAGCGCTCGGCGTTCGACATGGCGGAGCCCGCAATGCCATAGGCCCGTCGAACGACGATGCTGGCCCAGGGAACGGTCGCCTTGTAGATCGCATTCATGGCGTTGACGCCGTAGCGGATCGTGCCGGCCCGTTCGGCCTCGCCGCCGATCATGAAGCCCGGATTGTCGACCAGATGGACGACGGGCAGCTGGAATTGCTCGGCCAGCTTGACGAACCGCTCGGCTTTTTCGGAAGTTTTGGCTTCCCATGACCCGCCGAGAAAGCTCGGATCGCTGGCAAGTACGGCAACCGGCCAGCCATCGAGCCGGGCAAAAGCCGTGATCGCGGCCTGCCCCCAGCGGCGCCCCATCTCGAATATGCTACCCCGGTCGAACACAGCTCCCATTATTCGCCGCATCGAATAGACCTGCTTGGCCTCATGCGGGACAATGGAAAGCAACTCCTCTTCGCGCCGGTCGACCGGATCGTCATTGGCTGTGCGCGCTGCCAGCTTGCCGGTTGATGCAGGCAAATAGGAAAGGAAGCGCCGCGCTGCCGCAAAGGCTTCATCCTCGCTTGCGACCTCATCGTCCACCACGCCATTGCGGGTATGGATGTCGCTACCGCCTAGTTCTTCCTTGGTGAGATCGTCGCCGATCGCTGCAGCAACCGCCGGCCCGGCGGCAAAGAGCTGGGAGACGCCGCGCACCATGACCGAATAATGGCTGGCGACGATGCGCGCGGCGCCCAGACCCGCGGTCGGCCCCAGCGCAAGGGCGACGACCGGTACGGTATCGAGGTTGCGGACAATATGCTCCCAGCCCGGAACCATCGGCACATAGGTATAGCCCATGGTCTCGAGTGTTTTGACGGACCCGCCGCCACCCGTTCCGTCGATCATCCGGATCAGCGGCAGGCCGAGTTCGTGCGCCATAGCCTCGCACTGCACGAATTTGCGATGGAGCGCGGCATCGGCGGCGCCGCCGCGCACCGTGAAATCATCGGCCGACGCAACGACCGGGCGGGCGCCGATATCGGCCCGGCCGAAAATGAAATTTGACGGGGAAAAGTCGGTCAGATCGCCATGCTCGTCATAGGCGCCGCGGCCGGCAATCTTGCCGATCTCGCGAAAACTGCCGGCATCGACCAGCCGTTTCAGCCGTTCGCGCGCGTCCAGTTTGCCGCGACCATGCTGGCGCGCGAGCTTTTCTTCGCCGCCCATTTTCTCCGCCAGCGCTTCGCGGCGGCGCAGCTCCTCGATGTCTTTTTCCCAGCTCATGCCGTCAGGCTTAGCAATCGCCAACGAGCAAGGCTATTGCCTGAGCATGCACGGATTTCAGATTCGCGAAGACGATCTTTCGGGCGCCGAAATTGTGGCGCTCCTCGAATTCCATATCGCCGAAGCGATCCGCAACTCTCCCCCCGGCACGGTTCATGCCATGCCGGTCGAGCGGCTGCGCGCGCCGGACGTGACCTTCTGGTCTTTATGGCAAGGCGATGCGCTGGCCGGGTGCGGCGCGCTCAAGCAGCTGGATGCCGCGCATGGCGAGCTCAAATCCATGCGGACGGCCCCAAATTTCCTGCGCAGGGGTGTCGGCGAGACGATCCTGCTGCACCTTGTCGCAGAGGGGAAAAGGCGCGGGTATAGCAGGCTCAGTCTCGAAACCGGCAGGACGGCTCCCTTTGCGGCGGCCCGGGCGCTGTATCGCAAGCATGGCTTTACCGCCTGCCCGCCTTTTGGCGACTATCGGGACGACGGGTTCTCGATGTGCATGACGCGCGCGCTGTAACGCGCTCATCGCGAGACTTCCCCTTATTGTCGCCAGCGCCTATATCGCGGCCATGTCGATACGCCCCTGGAGAGATATTGCACGGCGCCAGTCGCGCCAGATCATGGTCGGCGATGTGCCGGTCGGCGGCGATGCGCCGATTACCGTGCAGACGATGACGAATACGCCGACATCGGACGCCGGGGCGACGATCGACCAGATCCGCCGCTGCGAAGAGGCGGGCGTCGATATCATCCGCGTGTCGTGCCCGGATGAGGAATCCACGGCTGCGATGCAGCAGATTGTCCGCGCCGCAAAGGTGCCAATCGTCGCCGATATCCATTTCCATTATAAACGCGCGCTGGAAGCGGCGGATGCGGGCGCGGCCTGCCTGCGTATCAACCCGGGCAATATCGGCAGCGAAGAGCGCGTGCGTGAGGTGGTTGCCGCAGCAAAAGCCAATGGCTGCGCGATCCGGATCGGGGTAAATGGCGGGAGCCTGGAAAAAGACCTGCTCGAAAAATATGGCGAGCCCTGCCCCGAAGCGCTGGTCGAAAGCGCGCTCGATCATATCAAGATTTTGCAGGACCATGATTTCCACGAATTCAAGGTTGCGGTTAAGGCATCCGACCATTTTCTCGCCGTCGCCGCCTATCAGCAGCTTGCCGAGGCGGTCGATTGCCCGCTGCATCTCGGGATTACCGAAGCGGGTGGCCTGATCGGCGGTACCGTGAAAAGCGCGATCGGCATCGGTTCGCTGCTCTGGTTCGGTATTGGCGATACGATCCGGGTATCGCTTTCCGCCGACCCTGAAGAAGAAGTGCGGGTCGGTTATGAGATCCTCAAGACGCTGGGCATCCGCACACGCGGCGTTCGTGTCGTCTCCTGTCCAAGCTGCGCGCGGCAGGGCTTTGATGTGATCCGCACAGTCCAGACGTTGGAAGAGCGGCTCCAGCATATCCATACGCCGCTGTCGCTTTCCGTGCTCGGCTGCGTGGTGAACGGCCCGGGCGAGGCCCGCGAAACCGATATCGGCATCACCGGCGGCGGCGCGGGCAAGCATATGGTCTATCTCTCCGGCGTCACCGATCATCATGTGCAGGACGATGATATGATCGAGCATATTGTCGCGCTGGTCGAAGCCAAGGCGGCCGAGATCGAGGCCGCGGAAGCGGCGGCGGAGTAACGATGCGCATTGCAGTTTCGGCCAGTCTCTTGCTGGCTGTCCTTTTCGCCGCCTGCGCGCCCCTGTCGCCCGTCGGGCATGCGCTGCCCGATCATCCCGAAGCCCGGCTTTACGAAGCGGATCGCGATGCCGTGGCCGATGTCGATGCCGCGCTCGCCAGGGCGGCGGCGCGGCAGACGCGCATCCTGGTCGTCATGGGCGCGAACTGGTGTCATGACAGCCGGGCGTTGGCGGGTTGGTTTGAAACACCGCGTTTTGCCGAGATGCTCGATCGGCGATACGAGCTGGTATATGTCGATGTCGGCTATCCGCAGGAGGGCGAAGGGCGCAATATCCATGTCGCGCAGGGCTTCGGTGTCGATGAGATTGTCGGCACACCGACTGTTCTGGTGCTGTCGCCCGAAGGCGCGCTGCTCAACCCCGAAACCGCACCAAGCTGGCGCAACGCCGCCAGCCGATCCGAAGACGAGGTTTTCGATTATTTCGCGGCGTTCGAAGCTGAGTGAACCTTGCGGCAGGGATTGGCGGCTACCCTATCGCGACCGCCTCTTTCTCCAGCCATGCCCCGATATCGCTCAGGTGTTTGCGCGGTGAATCGGCGACCACTCCGGCGGCGATCCCGGCCAGAGATGTGGCCTGGAGGCTTTGGCGAAATGCCGCTTCGGCCGCGTGGACTGCGGCCGCGATCGCGCATTTCTTCCGGCATTGCTCGGGGGCAGCACCGCACGGCCCGTTTTGCCGGATTTCAGTGCATGTGAAGGCTGGCTTGCTTCCCTCGATCGCGGCCACGATATCCCAGAGCGTGATTTCCTCGCTTGGCCTGGCGAGGCGATAGCCGCCATGTTTGCCGCGCGCCGTCTGAACGATCCCGGCCTTGCTCAGCGCCTGCATCTGCTTGGCCATATAGGGGCCGGGGACGCTGTGATAGCGGGCGAGCGCTTCGGCTTTCAGTCCACGGCCGGCTGGCAGCGCGCTCAGCAGCACGGCGGCATGGGCGGCCCATTCGACACCCTTGGAAATCTGCATAGTTCGATCCGCTTCCACTCATTGAGACAAACTATATCCGAATATAGAGATGTCTCGAAATAGTGCCATCGCCCCGCGACATATTGACAGCCTTTCGATAATCGGACAATAAATATCCGAAATAGGAGAGGCGCTATGTCCGGCCCATATGACACGCTCGATCGTGTCGCCCAGATCATTATCGCGCTCGTCGCGCTTTCTGCCTTCGCCAATGGCGCGTTCATGCTGATCGCGCCGCTCGACTGGTATTATGCGATCCCGACGGTCCCCGCGAGCGGACCGGCGAATACGCATTTCATCGGCGATATCGGGCTGGCCTATCTGAGCTCCGCCGTCATGCTGAGCTATGCGGCCGTAAACCCCAAGATGCGCTGGATGGCTGCGCTGGCGGGAACGCTATGGCTGCTCGCCCATGGTATCCTTCACATCTATGAGACGATTGTCGGCATCTGTTCGCCGGATCGCTTTGTGCAGGATATTCCCGGTGTGCTTGGGCCGCCTGTCCTTGTGCTTGTGGCGCTCGCTATCCTCTTTGCCCGGCAGAAGATCGCGCCGGCCGGCCTGCCGAAACGCCTGTTCCTCGGCATTATCGACAGGATGACTCCCGGTGAAAGCCAATATGTGCATGAGATCGCCAGGGCGCCGGGCCATGCGCTCGAAAAATTCATGCACTTCATGCCGGCCAGCAATCATCGGCATGCCTCATCCGCATCGGTGCTGGGCGCGGCGCGGATCGGCGCCGTCCTTGTCGAGGATTGCGGGCCCTGTGCATTGACCTGTGCGCAGGGGAGCCTTGCCGATGGCGTTTCGAAGGAGACGCTCAATGCCGCGCTTGCGGGCGGTTCGGGCTTGCCCGACGATGAGGCGCTGGCCTTCCGGTTCGGCGAAGCGATTGCGCGCCAGGGCGTCGATGCCGATATGCTCGGCGATGAGGTGGAGACGCGTTTCGGACGATCGGTCCGGCTCGAGCTGGCCATGGCCGCGGCAATGGTGCGTGCCTATCCGGCGATGAAGCGGGGACTGGGGCTGACGAAAGCCTGCTCCGCGACCGCGCTCACAATCTGACACTGTTCGATGGCGTACGGGGTGCGCCATTTCCGGCCTCGCAGGATGCCTGCGCCACGGCTATGGGATCGGTTGTGAAACCATTGCATAATCCCGAATCGCACAATTTTCTGATGCCCGCGCTGATGGTGATTATCGGTCTTGCGCTATTTGCCGGGATGGACGCGGTTATGAAGGGCCTGTCGGTTGCAATGGGCGCCTATAACGCCGTTTTCTGGCGCTATGCGGCGGGGGTGGTCCTGATCGGACTGTTCTATTTCAGCCGCCGCCCCAGACGCCCAAGCCGGCGTGCGATGCGGCTTTATCTCATTCGGGGCGCGTTGATTGCGGTCATGGCATTTCTCTTCTTCTGGGGCCTGGTGCGCGTGCCTCTGGCCGAGGGCGTGGC
>JBPOET010000360.1:0-2593 GCA_051251675.1 Parasphingopyxis sp.
TTCCGAAACTTTCACAACGGGTCTGGAGATCGAAGCCTGGCTCGTCGACCGCAATTGCCTGCCAGCGCCCCAGGCCGAAGAATTTATCGCCACAGCAAATGATGCGAGGATTGTCCCCGAGCTTTCCAGGTTCAATTTCGAGCTCAATGCCGATCCGAGGTCCTTGCGCGGCGATTGTCTCGATCGACTGTCCAGCGACGTTTCCGCCCTTTGGGATCGCTGCGTTCGTGCTGGCGAAACGTTGAATTTAAGGCCTCTAGCCACGGGAATACTCCCGACCGTCCGCGACGAGATGCTGCAGCCGGCATGGATGTCGGGCTCCAACAGATACAAGGCGCTCAACAGGGCGCTGATCGGCGCACGGCAATCGGAACCGCTGCATATCTGCATCGATGGCGAGGATCAGCTCGACTATCGGTGCGACCATATCATGCTCGAGGCAGCCTGTACTTCTCTCCAGGCCCATCTGAAGGTCAATCAGGACGATGCCGCCCGATTCTACAATGCATCGGTCATCGCGTCTGCGCCGCTTGTTGCCGCGAGCGCCAATTCGCCCTTTCTCTATGGCCATTCGCTCTGGTCGGAAACGCGCATTCCCGCCTTTGAACAATCGACAAAAATCCACGGCTTTCCCGATCTGGAGGGGCGCGATGTCCTGCGCGTGACGCTGGGAACCGGATATGTCCGGCACTCCCTGCTCGAATTGTTCCTCGAGAATCTAAGCTATCCGATCTTGCTGCCCATGCATGTGAAGGCGGTGGAGACGCTGCCGCACCTGCGGTTGCAAAATGGCACGGTCTGGCGCTGGAACCGGCCGATTGTCGGGTTCGAGGACAGCGGCGAACCCCATTTGCGCATCGAACAGAGAGTGATGCCGTCCGGCCCCACTGTCACCGACATGGTCGCCAATCTGGCGCTCTATTACGGGCTTGCTCTCGCGCTGGCTCGCTCGCCGACGCCACCTGAGTCGCAAATGCCGTTCGAGACCGCGCGCGCGAATTTCTACGCATGTGCCAGGGAAGGGCTGGCCGCGCGGGTCGACTGGTCGGGAAAGGCCATTGATATGCAAGCCCTGCTCCTGGAAAAACTCCTGCCATCCGCGAAGACGGCGCTGGCCGCAGAGGGGCTGAACCCGGACAGCCTCGAACATTATTTCGATGGCGTGCTGCATGAAAGGATCAAGTCGGGCCGGACGGGGGCCGAGTGGCAGCGGCGCTTCTACCGGCAAAAGGGCCGGAACTTTCAGGCCCTGACCGAGCGTTACGCCGAGTTGCAGGAGCAGGGTGAGCCAGTGCACAAATGGACTATATGATGACCGCGTCGGCGCCGTACACGCTCGATCGGTTGGACTGCCTGCCCGCTGGCCTGATAGGCGCGGAGCCGGCGGACATCTTGAGCATTTTCCCCAATCCGGCGCTAATCACTCTGGCGGGGGAACGCGGCCCGCCGCTCTGGCTTACAACCCTGTTGCACGGGAATGAGACGACCAGCTTTTTCGTACTGCGCGCGCTGGCCGAAAAATATCGGCACCGGCCGCTTCCTAGGAGCCTGACAATTTTTGTCGGCAATGTCCGGGCAACGGCGGCCGGTGTGCGCCACCTTCCCGATCAGCCGGATTTCAACCGGATCTGGGCGGAGGGCGACACCGCCTGTCACCACCTGGTGCGGGAGGTGGTGCAGGAGGCGCGGACGCAATGTCCGTTCGCCAGTATCGATATTCACAATAACAGCGGCAACAATCCGCATTATGGCTGCGTGAATGTAAGGCGGCCGGCCGATCTTCATCTGGCCGCCATGTTCGCCAGCCTTGGCGTTTATTATCGCAATCCCAGCACGACCCAATCCATCGCCTTTTCCCAATTCTGCCCCTCGGTGACGGTGGAATGCGGCCAGAGCGGAGACCGGGCGGGCATCGAGCGTGCCCTCGATCTGGTTGAGCGGGTGCTGCATCTTGAGAGTTTTCCTGAAACGGCTCCTCTGCCAGGCGCCGTGCGACTCTATCGTACGCTCGGTTCGGTATTGGTCGATCCGGAATGCGATTTTGCATTTGGCGAACACGGCGCTGCACTCAACCTCAGGCCCGATCTGGAAGCGTTGAACTTTTCGGAACTGAATCCCGGCACGAAATGGGCGACAACGGAATTGTCCCGGACCCCGCTCCGGGTGGTCGATGAGCATGACCATGACCTGACCTCGGAATTCTTCGCCCGAACCGGGGGGGATATCCGGCTTGCACGCTCGGCCACCCCGGCAATGATTACCCATGATCCGGATATCATCCGGCAGGATTGTCTCTGCTACCTGATGGAACCTCTTTAGACAGGCGGGCCGATCGTTCGCGCGGCGATTTGCGCGAAATCAATATTCGGGTAGGCGCGCCGCACTACCATCGTACCCGAATCGCAGGGCACTCGCCCGAAACCAGCAGGAGAAACCATCCATGTCGCATGTTCCCCATGAACTGGCCGAAGAATTTCCGGACCAGGTCGAGAAGCTTCACATCTTGAAAATGGAAAATGGCCATTTCGCGAAGCTCGCCGAGGAATATCATCAGATTAACCGTGAAATTCACCGGATCGAAAGCGGCGTGGAA
>JBPOET010000361.1:0-2589 GCA_051251675.1 Parasphingopyxis sp.
GGCCATAGGTGACCTGACTGGGATCATAGACGATACGCACCGCTTCGGCATGGCCCGTCCGCCCCGTGCCGACCTGGTTGTACGTGGCGGTCTCCGCCGAGCCCCCGGCATAGCCGGCCGTGACGCTGCGCACTCCGCTAACGTGCTGGAACACGGCTTCCATACCCCAGAAACACCCGCCAGCGAAAACGGCAACCTGATTGCCTTGCGTCACTGTGACATTCGTCGCCGGAGGCGGGATGATGACTGCCGCGTCCAGCCGTTCATGCATTCCCGGCAGGGTAAGAGCGGCAACGGCTGCCACAACTGCGCCGCCGCCAAGTACAAGGGAAACGAGCTTCTTCACAAACATCGATCTAACTCCTCGCCGGAACGAAATTCATCGCGGTGCCGTTCATGCAATAACGCAGTCCGGTCGGGCGCGGCCCGTCGCGGAAAACATGACCAAGATGCCCCCCGCAATCGGCACAATGAACCTCGGTGCGGGTCATGCCGAGCGAGGTATCGACGCGCGTTCCGACCGCGCCTGCAAGCGGCCGGTAGAAGCTCGGCCAGCCCGTGCCGCTGTCGAACTTGGTCGCCGAGCTGAACAACCGGTTGTTGCAGCCCGCGCAGATGAATGTTCCACGACGATGCTCATCGTCCAACGGGCTGGAAAAGGGCCGCTCCGTGCCGTGCCCGCGCAGGATGCGAAATTCTGCCGGCGTCAGGCGTTCGCGCCATTGGGCTTCGCTGTAGCGGACGGGGAAAGTGCCGCCGTCCGTCGCTTCGGCCCGGCCGCTGCGCCCGGTCATAATCGCCAGCGCGCCGGTCGCGCCGCCCGCCAACAGGGATCGCCTATCGATCTGCATATATCATTCCTTCGTTCGTGCGGCTCCTGGACCGGGATATGGCCCGGCTGGACTGAACCAGCGCTGAAACCGATATCGCTCGCCCCACTCAGTCGTTCGGCGGGAAAGCAAATTTTGTTACACGCAAAGTCTATTCTGTTTGCAATTGAACCGTGAAGCGGCTTTTGAGCAGTGCAATGCAACACATGTTTGGCCTATCCGCGCGATGAGCATTCGCGACTTTCAGCATATCGGCCTCGTCGGAGCAGGGCTGATCGGCGGCGCCATCGCGGCGCGGCTGGCGCGCGTGATGCCGGATGTAGCCCTGCGCGTGCAGGATATAAGCGCCGGCAATGCCGCCTATGTGGCGGAGCGTCATCCAAAGGCCGGAGTCGTCCCGGGAATTGCCGACCTTGCGGCATGCGATGTGATTTTCGTGGCGACGCCCGTCGCCACGATCGCACGCCAGGTCGTTGCCCTTCTGGAGTTGCCGGACAGCACCGCGCTCATCATCGATACCGGTTCCGTGAAACAGGCGGTGGTGGACGCGGCCGGGAGATCGCATGCCGATGTCAGCCGTTTTGTGCCGGGCCACCCGCTAGCCGGCGGCATCTCTGCAGGGCCCGGCCAGTCCAGCGGCGGTATCGTGACGGCGCGTCCGTTCGTTCTCACGCCAACCGAAAAGACCGCTCCCGAAGCGCTCGCCGACGCCCGCGCGCTGCTGGAGCGGCTCGGCGCGACGGTGATCGAGATGAAGCCCGATGCCCATGACAGGGCACTGGCGCTGGGATCCCATCTTCCGCATCTGATTGCCTATGCGCTTGCCGGCCTCGGCGCCGAAGAACCGGGCGCGCTGTTGCCGACCTCCTATCGCAGCATGGCCGCTTTTGCCGGATCGGACCCGCAAATGTGGGCGGACATATTCCGCGCCAACGGCCCCGAACTCAAAGCTGTGCTTGAAGAATTCAAAAAACGGCTTGATCTGATCGCCGCCATGGCCGACGAGCCTGATCCCGGCCATTTGCTGGACTCGTTGAGCGACGCAAAGGACCGGATCGAAGCGCTGGAGAATGATGGATGACCGCTGACACAATCGCCTATCTCGGATCGCCGGGCACCTATAGCTATCAGGCAGCGGTCGGCATGTTTCCCGATGCCGAGCATGTCGGCTTGCGCACTTTCGGTGAGATCATGGAAACGGTTGAAGCCGGTGAACACAAGACTGCCGTGATCCCGATCGAGAATTCGACCAGCGGGCGCATTCCCGATGTTCATCGCCTGATGCTCTCGACGGAAATGGCCATCGTCCAGGAACGGATGCAGCGGATCGAACATTGCCTGATCCAGGCGCATTCGGGGCCGCAGCCCGTGTCCGAACTCGGCAGTATCACCCGCATTCTGAGCCACCGCCAGGGCTTTCTCCAAAGCTCCGGCTTTATCGAAGCCCATTGCCGGGACGCCGAACAGATCGAAACGGTCGATACCGCCTCTGCGGTCAAGCAGGTGGCCGAGCTTGGCGATCCGCATGTTGCGGCAATCGGCTCATCGGTTGCGGCCCAGGTTTTCGGCGGCGTGGTGATCGAACGGGACATTGCCGACCAGAAGAATAACTACACCCGCTTCCTCGCCCTTGAGAAACCGTCGCTCGATCCGGATTATTCCGGCGCGACAATCACCACGCTCATTTTCCAGATCGATCACCAGCCCGGCGCATTGATTGAGGCGCTCGCCGTGTTTCGCGACGCCGGTATCAATATCA
>JBPOET010000362.1:0-2577 GCA_051251675.1 Parasphingopyxis sp.
GATGGGGCGGTGCCCAATCCTCCACCGCCATTCCCGCGAAGGCGGGAATCCAGTCCGACGGTGGAGAGGTGGATTCCCGCCTTCGCGGGAATGACGAAGATGGAAATACGCCGTCCTACTCCCCCGAACCGGAAGAGGCGATCCTGCTTGAGGCGCTGGGCAGTGCCGAGACGCGGGCTGATGCGGCTATCGCGGCTGAGGATTTCGAAGGCGCGATGGCGGCGCTGGCCACCTTGCGCAAACCGATCGACGCGTTCTTCGAGAAAGTCACCGTCAACGATGACGATCCGGTGAAGCGCGCATCGCGGCTCGATATGCTCGCGCGCTTTCGTGACGCCGTTCACAGCGTCGCTGATTTTTCCAAGATTGAAGGCTGAACATGACCCAATATGTGTACCGTTTCGGCGGCGGCGTTTCCGATGGCGGACAGGGCGACAAAAACCTGCTTGGCGGCAAGGGGGCCAATCTGGCCGAAATGTCGTCCATCGGCCTGCCAGTGCCTCCCGGCTTCACGATCAGCACGGAAATGTGCACGCGCTACTATGAGGAGGGCGAGGTCTTTCCCGCCGAACTGTGCGAACAGGTCGCCGTGGGCATTGCGCATGTTGAAGAGATAACCGGCAAGCGATTTGGCGATCCGGCCGATCCCTTGCTCGTTTCGGTGCGTTCTGGGGCGCGCGTCTCAATGCCCGGCATGATGGATACGGTCCTCAATCTCGGTCTGAACGACGAGACGGTGAAAGGCCTGGCCGAAATCTCCGGCGATCCGCGATTTGCCTGGGACAGCTATCGCCGTTTCATCCAGATGTATGCCGATGTCGTGCTTGGTCTCGACCACGGCGCGTTCGAGGAAGCGCTGGAAATCGCCAAAGAAGACAAGGGTATATATCTCGACACTGAGATGACGGCTGAAGACTGGCAGAAGCTGGTTGCCGAATATATGCGGCTCGCCGAGGCGGAACTCGGCCACCCTTTCCCGCAGGACCCGCAAGACCAGCTCTGGGGCGCGGTCGGCGCCGTATTCGGCTCCTGGCAGGCGGAACGTGCCAAAGTCTATCGCCGGATCAACGATATTCCGGGCGACTGGGGTACGGCCGTCAATGTGCAGGCGATGGTGTTCGGCAATATGGGCGAAACAAGCGCGACCGGTGTGGCTTTCACCCGCGATCCGGCCACCGGCGAACGCGCCTATTATGGCGAATGGCTGATCAATGCGCAGGGCGAGGATGTCGTCGCCGGCATCCGGACGCCGCAATATCTGACGACTGCCGCGCGTGAACGGGCAGGGGCAAAGCCCGCCGCGATGGAAGAGGCGATGCCGGACACCTTTGCGGAGCTCGCCAAGGTCTTCGATCTGCTCGAAAACCATTATCGCGACATGCAGGATATCGAGTTCACTGTTGAACGCGGCAAGCTCTGGATGCTGCAAACGCGTTCGGGCAAGCGCACGGCCAAGGCGGCGCTCAAGATCGCAGTCGATATGGCGGGCGAGGGGCTCATCACCGAAGAGGAAGCCGTGCTGCGTGTCGATCCCGGCGCGCTCGACCAGTTGCTCCACCCGACGCTCGATCCCGAAGCGGAACGCGATGTTATCGCGCGCGGCCTCCCGGCATCGCCCGGCGCGGCGTCGGGCATCGTCGTTTTCGACGCCGACACGGCCGAGCATCGCGCGGCCATGGGCGACGATGTGATCCTGGTCCGCGTCGAGACCAGCCCGGAGGATATCCACGGCATGCACGCCGCCAAGGGCATTCTCACGGCACGCGGCGGAATGACGAGCCATGCGGCGGTCGTCGCCCGCGGCATGGGCCGGCCCTGCGTTTCCGGCACCGGCAGTGTCGCCATTGACGCCAGGGCGAAAAAGTTCACGGCAATGGGCCGCGAGATCGGCGAAGGCGACATGATCACGATCGACGGCGCGACCGGGGAGGTGATGGTCGGAGAAGTCGCCACGATCCAGCCCGAGCTGGCCGGCGATTTCGGCCAGCTGATGGTCTGGGCCGACAAATCCCGCCGGATGCGCGTGCGCACCAATGCGGAAACGCCTGCCGATTGCCGCACGGCGCGGGAATTCGGCGCGGAAGGCATCGGCCTGTGCCGCACCGAGCATATGTTCTTCGATGCCGCGCGGATTACTGCGGTACGCCAGATGATCCTGGCCGAGGATGAGGCCGGCCGGCGCGCTGCGCTCGCCAAGCTGCTTCCCGAACAGCGCGACGATTTCGCGGAGATCTTCACGATCATGGCGGGCCTTCCCGTCACGATCCGCCTGCTCGATCCACCCCTTCACGAGTTCCTTCCGCATGGCGAAGACGAGCTGCAGGAAGTGGCCGATGCCGTGAATGTGTCGATCGACACGCTGCGGCGGCGGGTTAACGAGCTGCACGAGTTCAACCCGATGCTCGGCCATCGCGGGTGCCGGCTCGGCGTTACCTATCCCGAAATATACGAGATGCAGGCGCGCGCCAACTTAGAGGCGGCTCTCGATGTCGCTGTAAAGAGCGGAGAATCCCCCATTCCCGAGGTGATGGTTCCGCTCGTCGCCAAGCGGGGCCGGCTGGATCGGGTGAAATCGGG
>JBPOET010000363.1:0-2562 GCA_051251675.1 Parasphingopyxis sp.
GCCCGATCACGGTAGCGTTGACGGCCTTGGGTGCGAGCTTGGCGAAAAGCGCCTGGCTGATCGGCAGCATATGCGCAAAGCCGATCGAGTTCACGACATGGAAGGTAACGGGCCAGAACAGGCCGATCTTCTCGCCTTCACCCTGGGTCGAGGCGGCCATGAACAGGCACAGCATTCCGCCGACGGAAAAAAGCGAACCGATGATGATCTTGGTGATCTCGTCCGGCTCCTGCCAATGCTTGCCGTACCAGCGATAGAATAGGGCAACGAGCGCGAGGAAGCTGACCGAGACGATCGCATCGAGCGTGATCAGCCAGGTCGTCGGCAATCGCGTCCCGAAAAAATTGAGATCGAACTGCTGGTCGCCCCAAACCAGATAGGCGTTGAAAATCTGGTTGTTGGGGACGATTGCTATAGCGAGTACCGGGATAAGCAGCAGCAGCGCGATAAGGGCGGGCCAGTCCTTCCGTGCCAGCTTGGGCGGCTTTTCTGCCTTTTCCCCCGCGCCCTGCGGTTCGAAATGCTCTTTGGGCAGGTGCTTCTGCCCGGCAACATAAATGGCCAGACCGATCAGCATGCCTATGCCCGCCGCGCCGAAGCCCCAATGCCAGCCTACCTTCTCACCGAGCGTGCCGACGATGAACGGCGAGGCGATCACCCCGGCATTGATACCGAGATAGAAAATCTGGAAGGCATCGGCGCGCCTGAGATCGTCAGGCTTGTAGAGTGCGCCGACCTGGCTCGCGATATTGCCCTTGAACATGCCCGAGCCGAGGATGAGGCAAAGCAGGGCAAACAGAAAGCTCGCTTCGAACGCCATCAGGAAATGGCCGAACGCCATGGTTACAGCGCCGAGCAGGACCGTGCGCCTTTTGCCGAGAACGCGGTCGGCCAGCCAGCCGCCGATAATTGGCGTCAGGTAAACGCTGGCCGCATAGGTCCCGAAGACAGCCGAAGCGAGCGCCTGGCCCTCAATGCCGCCATAGAGCCGGCTGAACGGCTCGAACAACAGCACGCCTTCTTCTCGCCCGTCAAGCAGCAGATAATTGACCATGTAAAGCACGAGGAGCGCCTGCATTCCGTAGAATGAGAAGCGCTCCCAGGCTTCGGTAAAGGCAAGATAGCCGAGGCCCTTCGGATGGCCTAAGAAAGACCGATCCTCGATCGGTTCCTCCATCGCCGCTACAGCTTCATTCGCTTCGCCCACGCTCATAGCTTGTTATCCCCCCAAATTTTTGGGGCAGACTAGAGCGCTGGCGGTGCGCGGCAAGTGATTAGTGGATTGGCGTCAGTCCGCTGCTCGTTCGAGTTCTTCCGGTTTGCGTTTCTCGAACTTCGTCGCCAGTTCCTTCTCGGTCTTTTCGTCGAGGCCCTTGGCAGCCGCGATAAACATCTCATTCTCTTCTTCTTCTATATGATGAAGGTAACGATCCTTCATCGTACGGAAGCGCGTGAGCCAGCCCGTCGAGGAATAGTCCATCTCTTCCAATTCTTCGAAGTAATCTTCAAGCTCCTTGTGTTCGGCGACGGAATGCTGCGATTTGTCGCGCAGGTCCGGATCGGCCAGCATGGTAGCATATAGCGTTTCTTCCTCGGCGGCGGCATGCGCAGTGACTTCGGTCTTGAACCTGCCGAACAATTCACGCCGGCCCTCGCTGTCGCCATGGGTCTTGTCGATCAGATCCAGCATTGTGCGATGCTCGTCATGATCTTCCTTGAGCCGGGCGAAAATCGTCTGGTCTGCCATTGTGGCTGTCTCCTTGTTTCCTTTGCTTTACCAACGGACGGCAGGGGCGATTGTTTCAGTTGAGAATAGTTATTAGTTGGAATGCGTCGGGATCGGAAAGAGAAGGAAAATCATGGCCGAGTATAGAGACCGCGCTGAGGGAGAAGCAGACAGGCTTGTGGCGCTGGATCGGCGACAGAAACATGTGCTGCGCATCAGGGCGCTGCTCGCAGGGCTGGTTCCACTGGCGATGCTGGCGATCGGCGATGTCATCCTCAACCGGGAACTGGGCTTTCCCTTGGGGTGGGGCATCGGTCTCGGGATAGTTCTATACATATTCGCCGTTCTGCTGCTGCCGGAAAGGCGGTATCGCCGCTGGGGATACCGCACCGGGGAACGCGCCATCCGTATTGCGTCCGGCTTGCTCGTGCGCAGGGAAACGGTGGTGCCGTATGACAGGGTGCAGCATATCGATGTCTCTCGCGGGCCGATCGAACGCGCTTTCGGTGTGGCCACGCTGACCCTGCACACGGCCGGAAGCTATAACAGCACGGTCGACCTGCCGGGACTGGCGATTGCCAATGCCAACCGGATGCGCGATGCTATCCGTGAGCATATCGGCCAGGACCTGGCGTGAGCGAAGAGCCGGAAAACTGGTCGCGACTGCATCCTGCAACGCTGGCGATCCGCGCGCTTGAAAGGCTGCCGGAGCTGGTGTTTGGCCTTCCCGCGGCGGCCTATTTCATCGGCGATACCGGACTTGTCGTTGCCCTGTTTCTGGCGGGCGCCGGTCTGGCCGCCTCGATGCTCTTTGCCTTTATCTATTGGCGGCGTTT
>JBPOET010000364.1:0-2561 GCA_051251675.1 Parasphingopyxis sp.
CCTACGGACTGGTTCGCGTACTCGACGATGATGGCAAGGCATCGGGACCCTGGGACCCGAATCTCAATCCCGAAACGCTGCGCAAGATGTTGCGCGCCATGGCGCTGACGCGCGCCTATGACGGGCGCATGTTTCGCGCCCAGCGTCAGGGCAAGACAAGCTTTTACATGAAATGCACGGGCGAGGAAGCAGTGGCTGTTGCCGCGACTTTCGCGCTGGACCGGGATGACATGACCTTCCCGTCATACCGCCAGCAAGGCATATTGATCGCACGGGACTGGTCTCTCGTCGACATGATGAACCAGGTCTATTCCAACAAGAAAGACCGGCTGATGGGCCGCCAGCTGCCGATCATGTATTCGACCAAACAGGGCGGCTTCTTCTCGATCTCGGGCAATCTTGCCACGCAATTCCCACAGGCCGTTGGCTGGGCCATGGCCAGCGCAGCCAAGGGCGACACGCGGATCGCGGCGACCTGGACCGGTGAGGGGTCGAGCGCGGAGGGCGATTTCCACTCCGCCTGTATATTCGCTTCCGTTTACCGGGCGCCGGTGATCATGAATGTGGTGAACAACCAATGGGCGATCAGCTCGTTCAGCGGCTTTGCTGGCGGCGATGAAACGACCTTTGCTGCGCGGGCGGTGGGCTATGGTCTTGCGGGCCTGCGCGTGGACGGGAATGACGCGCTGGCCGTGTATGCCGCAACCCAATGGGCTGCCGAACGCGCCCGCACGAACAATGGCCCGACCCTGATCGAGCATTTCACCTATCGTGCTGAGGGCCATTCAACCTCCGACGATCCGGCACAATATCGCTCGGCCGACGAAGCGGCGGAATGGCCGCTTGGCGATCCGATCGCACGGCTGAAAAAGCATCTGATCTCGATCGGTGAATGGGATGAGGAGCGTCACGCCGCTATGGATGAGGAAGTCGCCACCCAGGTGAAGACAGCCCAGAAACAGGCCGAGAAGAACGGCATATTGGGACATGGCCTCCACCAGCCGCTCGAAACCATGTTCGAGCAGGTTTTCGAGGAAATGCCGTGGCATCTGAAAGAGCAGATGCAAGACATGCTCGACGAGAATGATGCCGCAAACGGGGTGTGCAAAACGCGATGAGCAAGGGCGAGAAAAACAAGGGCGCAACCACACAGCGCAACATGATCCAGGCGATCAACAGCGCCATGGACGTGTGTATGGAGCGTGATGACAATGTTTGCGTGTTTGGCGAAGATGTCGGCTATTATGGCGGCGTGTTCCGTGCGACGGCGGGCTTGCAGGACAAATACGGCAAGACGCGCAGTTTCGATACGCCGATCAACGAATGCGGGATCATCGGCGTGGCGGTCGGCATGGCCGCCTATGGCATGCGGCCGGTCGCGGAAATCCAGTTTGCCGATTATATCTATCCCGGTCTCGACCAGCTGGTCTCGGAAGCGGCGCGGCTCCGCTACCGTTCCGCCGGAGAGTTCACCGCGCCGCTGACCATTCGTTCGCCCTTTGGCGGCGGTATTTTTGGCGGCCAGACTCACAGCCAATCGCCTGAAAGCATCTTCACCCATGTTTGCGGCGTGAAGACGGTGATTCCGTCGACGCCTTACGACGCCAAGGGCCTGTTGATCGCCGCGATCGAGGATCCGGACCCGGTCGTCTTTTTCGAGCCCAAGCGCATCTATAACGGGCCGTTCGACGGCCATTACGACACGCCGGTTCTGCCCTGGTCCAAACATCCGGCGAGCGAAGTGCCGGACGGCCATTATGCAATCCCGCTGGGCAAGGCGAATGTTCTGCGCGAAGGCAGCGCGGTCACGATGCTATGCTATGGCACCATGGTGCATGTTACGGCAGCTGCGGTCGAGGAGCTGGGGATCGACGCTGAAGTGATCGATCTGCGTACGCTGTTGCCGCTTGATATGGAAACCATCGAAACGTCGGTGAAGAAGACGGGGCGGTGTATCATTGTTCATGAGGCAACCCGGACATCGGGTTTCGGCGCCGAGCTTTCCGCGCTCGTGCAGGAGCGCTGCTTCTATCATCTCGAAGCGCCTATCGAGCGGGTGACGGGCTATGACACGCCCTATCCGCACAGCCTGGAATGGGCGTATTTTCCGGGGCCGGTGCGGCTGCGCCTCGCAATCGAACGCGTGATGGAGGACGTCAGTGGCAACGTATAAATTCAAGCTTCCGGATATCGGCGAGGGCATAGCCGAGGCAGAGATCGTGGCCTGGCATGTGAAGGTCGGCGACGAGGTCGAGGAGGATCAGGGCATTGCCGATGTGATGACCGACAAGGCGACGGTCGAGATGGAATCGCCGGTTTCCGGCAAGGTTCTGGAGCTGAACGGCGAAGAGGGCGAGATGCTGGCCATCGGCTCCGTGCTCGCGGTGATCGAGACCGACGACATTCCCGACGAAGACGATGTTGCGCCGGTTGATCAAGAGGCTGCACCGGAGCCTGCGGAGGAAGAGCCTGCCGAAGCTGCGAGTGAGCCGGACGTCGCGGCCCCGGCGCCGGCACCTGCGCCTCCGCCGGCCGCTGAGGCGCCTCCCGCGCCGTCGCAC
>JBPOET010000365.1:0-2528 GCA_051251675.1 Parasphingopyxis sp.
CATCGGGAGCGGGCCCTTGTCGAGCAGCGATCCCCCGGCAAATTTCTCCCAGGCGCGCTGCGACGTGCCGATGATGCGGAACAGCATCGGCGCATCGCCGCCTTCCGGCGTCAGGGCGTTAAGGGCCGGAGCGAGCGCCTCGGGATAGGGGCGGGCCAGGGGCGCGATACGGGTCATGTGAAGAACTGGCTGATCCATTCCGCAATAAGGGCCGGTTTGTCTTCGCCTTCGATTTCGACAGAAAATTCAAGCGTTTGCTGATACTGGTTGGGGCGTTTTTCAATCAGTTCGAGCAGCTTGAAATGGCCGCGCACCCGCTTGCCGGATTTCACCGGAGCAAGGAAACGGACTTTGTTGCCGCCATAATTCACGCCCATTTTCACGCCTTCGGGGCGCGGGCAATCGGATTCGGCCATCAGTCGGGGGAAAAGGGAAAGCGTAAGAAAGCCATGGGCAATCGTCGTGCCGAACGGTGTCATCTTCGCGGCTTCCTCGTTCACATGGATGAACTGGTGATCGCCCGTGGCATCGGCGAATTTGTTGATCATTTCCTGATCGACCAAAACCCACTCAGATGAGCCGAGATTCTGCCCTACCATGTTCATCATTTCGTCAATGCTGACGGTGCTCATATGCGTTTCCTCTTTGCAAAAATCTGCTAAATAGCCGCTCGCTTCCCAACCATAGTGGAAGCCAATTCCTCGAACCGCAAGGCCCGTTCATGCCCAGTCAGATGCACGATCCCGATTCCGCTACGTCAGCCGCATGGCTCCATATGGAAGAGGTGCACAGGGCCCCCGAACCCGAAGTGCTGGCGCCCCTGATCGAACGCGCGCGACTCGGAGCCGCCGAACGCGATCGTATCGTCGCGACCTCCCTCGAACTGCTGGCCGATCTGCGGGAGGGCCAGCGAACGGGGTGGGTGAACCAGTTTCTGCAGGAATATCGGCTCAACAGTTCCGAAGGGGTGGCGTTGCTGAGCCTTGCCGAGGCCTTTTTGCGCGTGCCCGATCCCGATACGGCAGACCGGTTGATCGCCGACAAGCTGGGTGACGGCGATTGGCGCAGCCATGCCGGGCATTCGCATTCGCAACTGGTCAATTCAGCCACCTGGGGTCTGGTGATCGGCAGGGCGCTGGTCGGCCAGAATCAGCAGGCCAATGCCCTGAAACGGCTCATTGCGCGATCCGGCGAGCCCTTTGTTCGCCAGGCTGTCGGTGCGGCGATGCGCATGATGGGCGAGATCTTCGTGATGGGCCGGACGATCGAGGAAGCGATCAAACGGATGAAAAAGCGCGAACATAAGGGCTTTACCGCAAGCTTCGACATGTTGGGCGAGGCCGCGCGCACATTCCCGGACGCCGAGCGCTATTTCGCGTCTTATCTGGGCGCGATCGAAGCCGTCGGTAAGGCGCGCAGCGGTGGATCGACCGAGGAAAATCACTCGGTTTCCGTGAAACTGTCCGCATTGCATCCGCGCTACGAAGTGGCGCAATGGGGCAGGTGCGTTCCCTATCTGACCGAAAGGCTGGAGACACTGGCCGAAGCGGCCGCCAAGGCGGGTATCGGGCTGACGGTGGATGCGGAGGAATCGGAGCGGCTCGAAATGAGCTTCGATATCATAGAGGCGGTTGCCGAACTTCCCGCGCTCAAGGGATGGAACGGCTTCGGCATGGCTATCCAGGCCTATGGCAAGCGCGCGCAGCGCACGATCGGTTGGGCCGAGGCTCTGGCCAGCCGGACGGGGCGGATGATGCCGGTGCGGCTTGTCAAAGGCGCCTATTGGGACAGCGAGATCAAGCACAGCCAGGAGATGGGGCTTTCAGATTACCCGCTGTTCACCCGCAAGGCCGCAACCGATGTCTGCTATCTCGCTTGTGCGAAGGACATGCTCGAAGCCAAGGCGATCCGACCCGCCTTCGCGACGCATAACGCGCTGACAGCGGCCACGATCATCGAATGGGCGGGCCCGCGCGGCAAAGACGGTTCCGCCGATTTCGAATTTCAGCGGCTGCACGGCATGGGCGAGGGGCTGTTCGAGCGGCTGGTGCGCGAAAAAGGGCATCGTTGCCGGATTTACGCTCCGGTCGGCGGGCATCGCGACTTGCTCGCCTATCTCGTGCGCAGGTTGCTGGAGAATGGCGCGAACTCCAGCTTCGTCCACCAACTGGCCGATGAACATCTGACCGACGAACAGCTGCTGGCGGACCCTGTCGACAGGATCGTTGCGGTGGGCGGGACGCGCCATCCCAGCATTCCTCTGCCCGGCGACCTGTTCATGCCGCAGCGGCCCAACAGCCAGGGGCTGGATCTGGAAGACTGGCGGGTGCTGAAACGGGTGAAGGAGGGTATCGCCGCGCGTTCCGATATCGGCCCCGAACCGGAACCCGTGACGGATGTTGCGCCGCTCGTCGATCGCGCGGCCAAGGCCTTTCCCGGCTGGTCGGGACTGCCGATCGAGGACCGTGCGGCATGCATGATCCGCCTTGCCGACCTATTGGAAGAGCGACGGGGCGAGCTGATGGCGC
>JBPOET010000366.1:0-2504 GCA_051251675.1 Parasphingopyxis sp.
GCCCTGAGCGTATCGACGGGAAAGGTCTCGTCGACGGTCTTTGTTTCCTGCAGGCACAATATGTCGGGGGCCTCTTCGTTCAGGAAGCGTTCGACGATGCCGATGCGGAAACGCACCGAATTGATGTTCCATGTCGCGATTTTGAGGGTCGAGGCCATGCAAAAAGCCTCTAGCGGGCTAGCCGGGGCAATGCCACTGCCAAGCGACATATCCCTTCCAGAGTTCCATACCGGAAACGAAGACCCCCGCTCCGGGGGCATTTGGAGCGGGGGTCGGACCTAGTCGTTCGTCACGCTAGGCGGGAGGTGCGGCGCATGGGAATAACAGGGGAATTCCTCATGGCTCTATGCGCCTCCACATCCTCTTTATAGCCGCCCGTTCCTGACGCGCAGATGAATAGCGGCTGGCCGTTGGTCGACGAATTCGGGCTGCCCGTCACTGGAGTGAGCCGGAGACGGGACGGCCGGTGGTCATCGTGAAACTAGCGCCGGCGATTGCGGGGCCGCGGATCGCGATAGCGGAACGTGCTGTTGGGAATGGCCATACCGAAACGCTGATTCGCCAAGTTGATCGTGGTCAGATTGTTTTGCGAATCGAGAACGGTCCAACCCTGCAGCATCAGCCCGCCGGGCGAGGAGGGGCTGCGCAGGAAGGTGATTGTGATCGTTCCATATTCGGGATGTTCGGGATCGCGCGCGCGGATCCGCACCTCGTTGTTGCGGCCGGTATCGAGGACCGTTGCGAAGGTTGAAAGATCGCGGTCGGGATTGAGCAGCACCGCAAGCGGCGAATCCCCGATCGGCCAGCGCTGGACCTGGCGGACGTCATAGTCGACGAAAGTCAGCGCCCGCCCGTCCGAGACCACGACCATGTTGACACTGTCTTCATAGGAGAAGCGGATGCGCCCGGGGCGCTTGAGAAACATCTCTCCCCGCACGGACCGGCCGGCGCGATTGGTTTCGATGAAATCGGCCTGCATGGTGTTCACGCTGCGCAAATGGCGCTGGACCTGGCCGAGCACATCCTGCTGCGCGGCGGCGGGTATCGGGGCCATCACGGCGCCGACGCCGAGGGCAATCGGTGCGGCGAGTAGGGCAAGAGCGGTAAAGCGGTGCATAGGGATATCCATTTATTCGTCGAGCGCGTAGTGGCGCCCGGCCGTTGAACGCAAAATGAACCTGAAAAGTTGCAAATATCCGGACGGTTCGCGCCCGGGCGCCGTGGTTGCGGCCTATACCGGATTGCCCTCCAGATCGATCAGTACCTCGCGGCGGCCGACATGGTTGGCGGGGCTGACCTTGCCCTCCGTTTCCATCCGTTCGATCAGGCGCGCGGCATTGTTGTAGCCGACGCGAAGCTGGCGCTGGATATAACTGGTCGAGGCCTTCTGGCTCTCGGCGACGATCTGGCAGGCCTTGCGGTAGAGCTGGTCTTCGGCCGAATCCTCGCCGGTCGGCTGGCCATCGAAGGTATAGCCGCCATCTTCCGGCTCTTCGGTCACCGCCTGGATATAGTCGGGCTGGCCCTGTTCGCGCCAGTGATCGGCGACGCGGCGGACTTCCTCGTCCGACACGAAGGGGCAATGGACGCGGGCGATCTGCTTGCCGCCCGGCATATAGAGCATGTCGCCCTTGCCGAGCAGCTGCTCGGCGCCCTGCTCGCCCAGAATGGTCCGCGAATCGATCTTCGAGGTAACCGAGAAGCTGATCCGCGTCGGCAGGTTGGCCTTGATGACCCCGGTAATGACGTCGACCGAAGGACGCTGTGTCGCCATGATCAGGTGAATGCCGGCGGCGCGGGCCTTTTGCGCCAGCCTCTGGATCAGGAATTCGACCTCCTTGCCGGCCGTCATCATCAGGTCGGCAAGCTCGTCGACGACGATCACAATCTGGGGCAGCGGCTCATATTCGAGCTCTTCTTCCTCATAGATGGGCTGTCCGCTGTCCGCGTCATAGCCGGTCTGGACGCGCCGACCGAGCGGTTTGCCCTTGGCCTTTGCCGCGCGCACCTTGTCGTTGAAGCCCTGCAATGACCGCACGGAGAGGGACGCCAGCATCCGGTAGCGCTCTTCCATCTGCTCGACCGCCCATTTGAGCGCGCGGATGGCCTTGGCCGGTTCGGTCACCACCGGCGAAAGCAGATGGGGAATATCGTCGTAAATGCTGAGCTCGAGCATTTTCGGGTCGATCATGATCAGCTTACAGTCTTCCGGCGTCAGCCTGTAGAGCAGCGACAGGATCATGCAGTTCAGGCCGACCGATTTGCCCGAACCGGTGGTGCCGGCAACGAGCAGATGGGGCATTGGCGCAAGATCGGCGATCACCGGGTCGCCCGCGATATTCTTGCCGAGGATGATCGGCAGTTTGGCCGAATTGTCCTCGAACGCCGCGCTCGCCACCATTTCGGAAAGTACGACCATCTCACGGTGCGCATTGGGCAGTTCGATGCCGATCACGCTGCGCCCCGGGATAACGGCGACGCGGGCCGAAATGGCGGACATGTTG
>JBPOET010000367.1:0-2504 GCA_051251675.1 Parasphingopyxis sp.
GGTTGGCGCAGCTCGAAGATGCGCGCCGCCGGGAAGAAGAGGCGAAAAAACAGGCAAGCCAGGACGAAGCGAAACGCGCCAAGAGCAACCGCGAGGCCGAGGCCGCTTCCGACGCGCAAGAAGAAGAAAGCACGGAAACCGTAGAGACCGAAGAAGCGGCTCCTGCGGCGGCCGAGCCGGAAGTTGGCGGGCCGAAGCGCGATCCGAACCAGCCGGCACCGCGCACCTTCACGCCCGTGGCCAAGCCGAAACGGCCGGAAAAGAAGAAAGAGGAAAAGGGCAAGCCGAAACGCGCCAGCGACAAGCGCAAGGAACGTTCAAAGCTGACCGTCAATCGCGCGCTGCGCGATGGCGATGGCAGCCCCCGCTCCCGCTCTCTCGCCGCACTGAAGCGCGCCCGCGAAAAGGACAAGGAAAAGCGCGCGCATCAGGACGACGGCCCACAGGTCAAGCGCGTCCGCGATGTGGTCGTGCCGGAAGCCATCACCGTCAGCGAACTCGCCAAGCGGATGGAGGAACGGGGCGCAGATCTCGTCAAGTCACTGTTCAAAATGGGCATGCCGGTCACCGTCAACCAGACGATCGACCAGGATACGGCCGAACTGCTCGTCACCGAATTCGGGCACAACATCCAGCGCGTGTCCGAGTCGGACGTCGAACTCGGCATGGAAGGCGATGAGGACAAGCCCGAGGACATGAAACCGCGGCCGCCTGTGGTTACGGTCATGGGCCATGTCGATCATGGCAAGACGAGCGTGCTCGATGCGTTGCGCGGCAGTGCCGTCGTATCGGGAGAAGCAGGCGGCATCACCCAGCATATCGGCGCTTATCAGGTCGAAACGAAGGGCGGTCAGAAGATCACCTTCCTCGACACGCCAGGCCATGCCGCCTTCAGCCAGATGCGGGCGCGCGGCGCGAACGTTACCGACATCGTCATTCTGGTCGTTGCGGCCGATGACGGCATCATGCCGCAGACGATAGAGGCCATCAACCACACCAAGGCAGCCGGCGTTCCGATGATCGTCGCCATCAACAAGATGGATGTCGAGGGCGCCAATCCGCAGAAAGTGCGAGAGCGGCTGCTTGAGCATGAGATCGTCGTCGAGGCGATGTCCGGCGATGTTCAGGATGTCGAAGTATCGGCGCTCAAGGGCGATGGCCTGGAAGAGCTGACCGAGAAAATCCTGCTGCAGGCCGAACTTCTCGAACTGAAAGCCAATCCGGACCGCCAGGCGGAAGCCACAGTGGTCGAAGCCAAGCTCGACAAGGGCCGCGGCCCTGTTGCGACGGTTCTCGTGAATCGCGGTACGCTGAGGACCGGCGACATTTTCGTTGTCGGCGCGGAAAGCGGCAAGGTGCGCGCGATGGTCGATGACAAGGGCAAGCAGGTCAAGGAAGCCGGGCCATCGGTTCCCGTCGAAGTACTGGGCCTGTCGGGCGTTCCACGTGCCGGCGATCCTTTGACCGTGGTGCCGGACGAAGCCCGTGCCCGCGAAGTCGCTCAGTATCGCCAGGGTGTGATTGACCGCGCCCGGACGACGCAAACGCCGACCAGCGTCGAGAATATGTTCTCGGCGATGGGCGAAGCGCAGGCGATTGAATTCCCGCTTGTCATCAAGGGCGATGTGCAGGGATCGGTCGAGGCGATTATCAGCTCGCTGGAGGATATCTCCACCGACGATATCAAGGTCCGCGTGCTCCATTCGGGCGTCGGCGGGATCACCGAAAGCGATGTGACGCTGGCGGCGGCATCCAAGGCACCGATTATCGGTTTCAATGTTCGCGGCAACGCCAAGGCGCGCGAGTTTGCAAAGCGCGATGGCGTCGAAATGCGCTATTATGACATCATCTATAACCTGCTGGACGAGATCAGGGCCGAAATGGCCGGCGAACTCGGCCCGGAGCGGATCGAGAATGTCGTTGGCCGGGCCGAGGTCAAGGAAGTGTTCCCGGCCGGCAAGAAGGACAAGGCCGCCGGCCTGCTCGTCACCGAGGGCCTTATTCGCAAGGGACTGCACACGCGGCTCATGCGCGACGATGTCATCGTCAGTGCGACGACGATCGCCTCGCTCCGGCGCTTCAAGGACGATGTCGAGGAAGTGCGCTCGGGTCTCGAATGCGGCGTGGTCCTGGAAAACACCAACGATGTGAAAGCTGGCGACACGCTCGAAGTCTTCGAAATCGAGGAACGCGAACGCACATTGTAGCCGTAATAAAAACCGCCTAGGCTTCTCTCTCCAACAAAAAGGGAGAGTGAAGATGGGCGACAAGAAAGATCCAGGCAAAGGCGGCGACAAGGGCGGCGACAAAGGCAAAGGCGGCGACAAGGGCGGCGACAAAGGCGGATCCAAGAAATAGGTCAGGCCTGACGCCGATATTCGCAGTCTCGTCGCGGTCTTGACCATCAAGTCGCGGCGAGACCAGCGAAACGATATTGGCAATGAAAACTGAAGAGACACAATCTGTCAGACTGCTGCGCGTCGGCGAACGCGTGCGTCATGTCC
>JBPOET010000368.1:0-2502 GCA_051251675.1 Parasphingopyxis sp.
GGCTTAGCGATTGAAGGGCAGTCCCGGCGCAGAAAATCCGAGATAGGCAAGCCGACGCAGCTCCCGGCGACCGCGAACAACCGTATCCAAAATCATGCCGGCGAACAGGTTTAGGGATGCAAGCAGCATAAGCCCGGTCGCCAGAATGGCGGTCGGGAAACGGGGAACAAGCCCGGTCTGGGCATAGGTGATCGCCAGCGGCACCGCCAATATGATCGCCGCAAGCGCCAGCAACCCGGCAATTGCGCCGAAGAACAGGACCGGGCGCTCCATGCGGAACAGGGTCGCCATCGTTCGCAGGATGCGGAAACCGTCCCGATAGGTGGAGAGCTTTGACTCCGATCCTTCGGGGCGTGCGCTATACTCGGTCACTTCCTCGGCCACCGGCATCTTCAGCTCCAGCGCATGCACGCTGATCTCGGTCTCGATCTCGAAACCCTGCGAAAGGACCGGGAAGCTCTTCACGAAGCGGCGCGAAAAGACGCGATAACCGGAAAGAATATCGTTGAAGCTACGTCCGAACAATTTTGCGAGAATGCCCGTCAGCACAGCGTTGCCAAGACGATGCCCGCTGCGATAGGCGGCCTCGACTTCTGTTTTGCGGGCCCCGACGACCATGTCGAGCTGCTCTTCGACCAGACGGCGAACCAGGCGCGGGGCGGCCGCGGCTTCATAAGTCGCATCGCCATCGGCCATGATATAGATATCGGCTTCGACATCCGCGAACATCCGGCGGACGACATGCCCCTTGCCCTGCATGGTCTCGCAGCGGACGATGGCTCCCGCCGCCCCGGCAACTTCGGCTGTGCGGTCGGAACTGTTATTGTCGTATACGTAGATATCCGCCTGGGGCAGCGCAGCCTTGAAATCGGCGACGGTCTGCGCAATCGCCGCTTCCTCGTTATAGCAAGGAAGGATCACTGCGATAGTCGGCGATCCGGCAGGACGAAATGCAATCTCGCTTTCCGCCACGAATTCCCTGATCTGTTCCATTACCCACCCTTGGCTGTACCGTTGTCGGCACAGCTTTTAGGCGGGTAATGGTTAACGAAGAGTTCGGAAATTCGCCTTTTCGGCGGAAAATCAGCTTTCCGAAGCCGGCGATTTCTTGGCAGCGGGCTTTTTGGCAGCCGGTTTTTTGGCGGCAGGCTTCTTCGCAGCCGCTTTCTTCGCCGGAGCTTTCTTCGCCGCAGCTGAAGCGGCGGTTTTCTTAGCAGCTGGTTTCTTGGCCGCAGGCTTTTTCGCAGCGGGCTTCTTCGCGGCCGCTTTCTTGGGAGCCGCCTTCTTTTTTGCGGGTTTGGCGGTCTCTTCCTCGTCCGCCTCGATTGCCGCTTCCAGTTCCTCGCGGGTTACCGCACGGTCCGTGATCTTGGCGTTTTCGAAAAGATAATCGACAACCTTGTCTTCATAGAGCGGCGCGCGAAGCTGAGCGGCGGCCATCGGGTCCTGCTGGACATATTGAATGAACCGCTCGCGATCTTCCGGCCCATATTGCTGGGCGGCCTGAGCGATCAGCTGGCTCATTTCGCTCTGGTTGATCTCGACACCGTTTTTCTGGCCGATTTCGGAAAGCAGAAGGCCCAGACGAACGCGGCGTTCCGCGATATCGCGATACTCGTCCTTCTCGTCTTCCATTTCCTTGCGTGCCGCTTCGGGATCCGGCTCGTGCGAGGCTTCATGCTCAAGCTGCTTCCAGATCTGCTCGAACTCCGATTCAACCATTGTCGGCGGAACCGGAAAGTCGTGGTTTGCAGCCAGATAATCGAGCAATCTGCGTTTCATGTGCGTGCGCGTCAGGCCATTGAGCTCTTGCTCGACCTGGCCCTTCATCAGCTCGCGCAGCTTGTCGATGCCCTCGAGACCCAGCGATTTCGCGAAATCATCGTCGGCCTTGGCTTCTACCGGCTTCTTCACTTCGCCAACGACGATATCGAAAACGGCTTTTTTGCCCTTCAGATAATCGACATTGTAATCGTCAGGGAAAGTGACCTTCACTTCCTTGGCGTCATTGGCTTTCACGCCGACAAGCTGATCCTCGAAACCGGGTATGAGCTGTCCCGAACCGATCGTAACCGACATGCCTTCGCCCTTGCCGCCATCGAAGGGTTCGCCATCGACCTTGCCTTCAAAGTCCATGACGACAAGATCGCCTTCCTTCGCCTTGTAGGATTTGGCGGCGGCCTCGTAGCTCTTCTGATTCTCGGCAAGCGCCAAGATGGCGGCATCGACGGCCTTGTCGTCCGCTTCGACCGTCAGGCGTTCGAGCGCGATATCGTCGATCTTGGTCTCGGGAATCTCCGGCAGCACTTCGACCTTCATCGAAATTTCGATATCCTTGCCGCGCTCCCAATCCGGGTCGAGTTCGACTTCCGGTTGCATGGCGGGGCGGATGTCCTGCTCCTTCATCGCATCCTGGATTCCGGACTGGATCGCCTTGTTGACGACATCCTGTTCGATCGACTCGCCATGCATTTTGCGCACAAGGTTTGTCGGCACCTTACC
>JBPOET010000369.1:0-2498 GCA_051251675.1 Parasphingopyxis sp.
GAACATGGGCATTCTTGTTCGGGAGCGCCGCGCCGTTGCCGAAACAGGCAATGCGGCTATGCTCGAGAAAACGCCCGATCACGGAGCGTACGCGGATATTTTCCGACATTCCCGGAATGCCCGGTTTAAGGCAGCAAATCCCGCGAATGACCATGTCGATTTCGACTCCGGCATTGCTGGCCTCATAGAGTTTTTCGATAACTGCCGGATCGACGAGCGAGTTCATCTTCGTCCAGATAGCCCCCTCCTTGCCGGCGCGCACATTGGCGATTTCGGCATCGATAAGCGCCACCAGATCGTTGCGCATATCGCGCGGAGACATGGAGATCAGTTCCAGGTTTTTGGGCTGAACATAGCCCGTGATGTAATTGAACAGCTGGGCGGCATCGCGGCCGGCGCGCGGGTCCGCGGTAAAGAAACTCAGATCGGTGTATATCTTGGCGGTGACGGGATGATAATTGCCTGTCCCGAAGTGGCAGTAGCTGCGATAGCCATCTTCTTCCTTGCGGACGACCATCGTCACCTTGGCGTGGGTTTTCCATTCGATAAAGCCATAGACGACCTGAACGCCGGCGCGCTCGAGCGCGTTCGCCCAGAGCAAATTCTGTTCCTCGTCGAACCGCGCCTTGAGCTCGACAACGGCGGTGACCGACTTTCCCGCTTCCGCCGCATCGATAAGGGCGCGGATAACCGCCGACTGCTTGCCGGCGCGGTAGAGAGTCTGCTTGATCGCCACCACATCGGGATCGTCGGCCGCCTGCTTCAGCAGGGCGACAACGACATCGAACGACTCATAGGGGTGGTGGACGAGGATATCCTTGGTCTTGATGGCGGCGAAGCAATCCCCGCCATGTTCGCGGATACGTTCGGGAAAGCGCGGGCTGAACGGCGGGAATTTCAGGTCGGGCCGGTCTTCGTCAACCAGTTGTTCCAGATCGGAAACGCCCAGAAAACCGCTGCTTTCGACAACGAGGCCGTCATCGCCGCCCATTTCCCGGCGGATCACCTCCTCCATATCGTCGGGTATGTCCGCCTCGAGTTTTAGCCGGATAACCCGGCCCCTGCGGCGGCGTTTGATCGCGCTGCGGAAATAGCGAACCAGATCTTCGGCTTCCTCCTCGACCTCGATATCGCTGTCCCGGATAATGCGGAATGCGCCCCGCCCTATCACTCGATATCCGGGGAACAGGATATTGGTGAAACGCCGGATAATCGTTTCCATCGCGACATAGCAGGCAACTTCGCCCGGCAGGCGCACGAAACGCGGCAGGGTGGTCGGGACCATCAGCAATTCGCGGATTGGCGCGCCATCGCTTTCCCGTTCAAGATCGAACACGAGGCTGAAGCCCTTGTTCGGGATGAAGGGAAACGGGTGCGCCGGATCAAGCGCCTGCGGCGTCAGCACCGGGAAGATATGGCCGTAAAAATGCTCCGAGAGCCAGGCTTCGGTTTCGCCCGCGATTTCATCGTCCGACAGCACGAAAATTTCGGCTGCGGCCAGGGCGGCTCGCAATTCCGTCCAGACTTCCTGCTGTTCCACCATCAGGGCATTGGCGCGCTCCGAAACGGCGGCCAGCTGCTGGCTTGGCGTCATGCCGTCGGCCGATCGCATTTCAACGCCCAGAAGCTGCTGCCCTTTCAGTCCGGCAACGCGAACCATGAAGAATTCGTCCAGATTATTCCCCGAGATCGAAAGGAAACGGAGGCGTTCGAGCAGCGGATGCGCTTCGTTCCTCGCCTCTTCCAGCACGCGTTCGTTGAAACCGAGCCAGCTCAGTTCCCGGTTAAAATAACGGTGCTCCGTGCCCGGCTCGACTTCGACTTCGTGCGAAAAGTCCTCGGTGATATGGTCTGGATTATACTCGTCCATGACGCCCTTTTAGACCTTCTTATGTTACAGGTCGATGAAGCCGAGTTCCGTCATTGCGTCGCGAACCAGGCCCAGCGTCGGGCGACTTCTGCGTTCGAAGGCGAGTCGGTCGAGCGTCTCGATGAGCTGGTAAAGAGCAAAATGGCTGCGGTCCATGCGTTTGAGCAGATACTCCACCGCATTTTGCGGAACCGCCAGGCTTCGCGCCGCGAAATGGTGATGCAGCCGCGCCTCGATCAGCTGGTCGGTCGGTTCGTCGATGCGAACTTTCGGTGTCGCCGCCATCCTGGATCGCAGGTCTGGCAACGCGATCTCCCAGCGAGGCGGCGGTTCATCGGCAATGATCAGCAAGGGCGTCTGGCCGGCCTGTGCGGCATTCCATGCATGAAAAAGCGCCTCTTCTTCGGAAAGGTCTGCATCGTCGATGACGTCTCCCCCACTCTTGCTGGCGAACAATCGCCCGAGCGTGGAACGTCCGGATTTGCGCGGCCCTGTGAGGAGGCTGGTACGAACGGGCCATAGCGACCAGTGTTCGAGGTGCCTGACGGCTTCGCTGTTGGACGCATCAACGATGAATGCGCCGCTATCGGCAGGTTCCGGGAAATCGAGCGGAAGGGCAATCTGGCTC
>JBPOET010000037.1:0-10160 GCA_051251675.1 Parasphingopyxis sp.
GACCCGACACTGGGATTCGCGCCGATTATCCAGAACGCGGCGCGTGCCCGGATCAAGGGGGTCGAGCTGGAGCTTTTGGCTGAGCCTATCGATGACCTAACGATTGAGGCGGGCCTGGGCTATCTCGATGCCGAGTATCGCGAGGTGGATCTGCGTGCGCTCAGCGCTGGTGTCACCACGGCTACCCGGCTCCAGAACGCACCTGAATGGACGCTAAGCGCCAGTATAGGCTACACAATTGATGCTCCGGGCGTGGGTATTTTTCGCCCGCGTGTCGACTGGTCTTATCGCTCCCGCATTTACAATGACGCAGTGAACACGCCGATGCTGGTGCAGAATGGCTACCACCTGGTCAACGCTTCTGTCGCTTACGAAGTCGAAAACACCGGTCTGGCCTTTACGCTCGGCGTCAAAAACCTGACCGACGAGGTCTATCTCGGATCGGGATATGCGGACGATTTCGGCGGTGTGGTCGAAGGAGTCTTCGGTCGCCCGCGCGAATGGTATCTGCGTGCTGGTTTCAGCTTCTGAGCAAAGCAGGGGAGGGTGTCCGGCTTAGTCGGGCACCCTCTGATCTCGCAACCGAGGGAGGCTGAACCCGTGCCCCGAACTTCGCTTGAAGGCCGCCTGGCAAGATTGGAGGCTTTGCGCGCGGTGGATGATCTGATCACCGATCTTGGCCGGGCTTTCGACGCCGGTCCGTCGGCCACCGCACTTCGCCCCCTTTTTACCGACGACGCCATCTTCGTCATTGACCAATATGGAACGCTGGAGGGAAGCGACGCGATAGCCGAAGGCGTTGCCGGCAATGCCGATGCAGGATTCAGCTGGACTTTGCACTATCTGGTGTCTCCGCGTGTGGAACTGGCCGGAAACGCCCTGGCGGCCAATGTCGAATTCTATTTGTGGGAAGTTGCCACAGCCGCGTCGGGCAAGGCCTATTGGATCGGCGGCCGATATGTTGCGCAAGCCGTTTCCGCACCTCGAAACTGGCGCTTTTCCCGACTGGAACTGAAAGCCGATCTAATTTCCCACTATCCGGATGGCTGGCACACCAAGCCTGTGACGCTTGCCGACGCCTGAGCGGTCGCAATGACCGCCAGATTTTCAGAGGAGAATTTTTGATGAATGCCCAAGATACCACTCAGCTGCGTCCCGGGGCTGAGGCGTTTGTTCACCTTGATCGCTCGGTCGATGCGATCAGGGACGAGCTGGGTGTCGACCCGATCCCGGTCGATGCGATCCGGAATCCGGAAATCTACGAGCTGGAGAAGGAAAATATCTTCAAGCGCTCATGGCTAAAGGTATCTACCGATTGGGAAATTCCCGAAAAGGGAGATTACAAGGTCAAGGAACTGGAGGTTGCCGACGCCTCGGTGCTGATTGTGCGCGGCAGGGATGGCAAGGTTCGCGCCTTTCACAATGTCTGCACCCATCGTGGGAACAAGGTCGTGCCGACGGAAGATCAGGAAACCTTCGGCAATGCCCGCGCCAATGTTCTGTCCTGCCGTTTCCACGGCTGGGTGTTCGGCACAGACGGACAGTTGCGTTCGGTTCCGCTCGAAGACAGCTTCGGCAGGCTGGACAAGAGCTGTCTCGGTCTACGCGAGATCGCCTGCGATATCTGGGAAGGATTCATCTTCATCAATTTCGCAGACACTCCCGAACAGTCTCTGGCGGATTATCTGGGTGATTTCGGAAAGCTCTTTTCGGGGTATCCCTACGGCGAGGCCACGACGGCTTTTCGCTATTCCACCGTTCTGGAATGCAACTGGAAGGTTGCGCTATACGCCTTTTCCGAAGGGTATCACGTGCCGACGATCCATGCTGGGTCACTGCCCGGCTTCCGCGGAATTGAGCATCGCGATTTCAAATTGATCGGTCCGCATGCGTCCTCCGCGATCTACGGCGCCGGAATGGATACCGCTGATTCGACCGGCCGGTTTGCCGGGCTGTTACACGGAGACGATCACCACGGGCCCCGCCCGGACCTGCTGCCGCCGGGTATCAATCCCACTGGGCGGGCGGACTTCCAGTTCGAATTGCCGAACATCTTTCCGAATTTGCTGATCCATCTTGCGGCGGGCTGCGGTTATCCGGGTATGGCCTATTTCACCCATCAGTTCTGGCCCCTCGGCCATGGCCGTACATTGTGGGAGGGCATCAATTATTTCCGCCCGGCCAGAAATGCTGCGGAACGCGTGGCGCAGCTTCATGTGAACGCCCTGCACCGCAACGCCTGGCTGGAAGATACCGCCACCATGGAAGATACGTTTACCGGTATTCGATCCGGCGCGATCGAAGAAATGCAGCTGATGGATCAGGAGTTCCTGATCCGGCACGCCATCCGAACACATGACCGTTATCTCGCTGCTTGAGGGAGCAATATCGATGAGCAACACTGTTAAGATGCCCGAAGGGTTCGAGGATCTGGCCGGACTGGCGGACAAATGGGCGCGCTCGAACGAGCATCAGCGCAATGCCGTCCGCTGGTCTGCTTCGCCCGAAGAATTCGCTTCGCTTTATGCAGCTGTAATGCCGCGCCTGGATGCCATGCTGTCCGCGTTGCAGGTCTGTCCTCTGGACGGAATGAACGAGGCGCAAACCAATCTCTTCAACCTCGCCGCAGCCTTCGCAGAAGCTTCCCCGCATGAAGAGCTGTATGGGGGAAGTGCACAGGTGCCGCATAGTTTTTCGGCCGAGCGCTTCGTGCCGGGCCATGGTGACGCCCCGTCGACGCAGGAGCGTTTTTGATTCCGATTGGGCATGGCCTCGTGATTCCATGGGTAAACGGTGCATGACGAGACGGCGCCGATAGACCCGGCTTGTCTCATTTCGCCGTTATCGCTTTTCACCCGAGAACCTGTTTCAGGTGGCAGCGTTTCCCGCAAGGCTGGTCTTGTGCGCCCGGAATATCCAGGTCCCGCTGACGAATCGATCGCCGAAAGCAAGGCGGATCGCCATCAATGTTCGGCCATCTCGTGATGATCGGAATCGGCGGCCCAAATGTCGTGTGAATCGATGCGCAGTTTCATCAGCGCTTGGGCTGCCTCGGCCCGAGCCAGAGTTTCCGCGCGCGCGCCCTCCTGAGCCTGGCGTTCGGCATAAAGCATGTCGGTAAGGTCGATAGCGCCCAAATGGTAGCCACGGCGCATTCGGGCAGCCGCCGCGAAGGCGCTGTCACGGGCGCTGCGGCTATGTTCCCAGGCCGCGAGGGCATTGTTGGCCGTTGCGAGGTCGCGATCGGCGATGGCGTGAACGTCGAAACGGATGGCAGCGAGCCGGGCTTCGGCAGCGCTAGCCTCGGCGGCAGCCCGATCGGCAATGGATGAGCGGTGGCGGCCGCCGATCGGCATTGAGGCAACGAGGCCGATACCGCGCTCGGCTCCGTTGCGCTCGCTGAACAGTCGTACCCCGAATGTCGGGTCGGCTAGCCGGTCGCGCCGTGCACGCTGGCCGAGTACGCGCTGGCGGTCTGCGTCTGCCCGGGCGGCGCCGATTTCATGGCTGCGCTCGATAACGAGGTCACGAAGCCGGGCAAGGTCATGCCCTGCCGGGTCGGGATCCGGAATGGCGGGCGCATCGGCGGGCAGGGGCAGGGTCGGAAACTGGGCGGCGAGCGCGGCTCGGGCGGCTGTGGCCCGCCCCTCCGCCTGGCGCGCGACCAGTTCCGCCGTTGCTAGTGCTGACCGGGCCTGGTCGACATCGAGCAGCGATGCATCCTGCAACTGGGCCCGGCGTTCTACCGCCTGGCGGGCTGCGTCCAGGCTGGCGATGCTCTCCTGTCCGATTCGCGCTTCGGCGGCGGCGGAAAGCCATTCCCACCACAGGTTGTTGAACAGCAGAGCCGTTTGGTGTCGCGCGTCGTCGCGGAGATTTTCCGCGACGGCAAGGCCCAGAGCTCCGGCCTGTCGATCAAGGGCGGCCTTGCCCGGAAGGCGTATTGCCCGGCTCAGCGTCGCGTCATATTCGTCATAGTCGCCCTCATAGTCGACCGATCTGCGGGTATAGGAGCCGCCGAGCGTAAACTCATGCGGGCCGGCGCGCAGCGCGCGGGCATTTGCCCTTGCCGCCTCGATACGTGCGTCCGCGGCCAGCACCGCTGGATGGCTGTCCAGCGCCGCAATGATAGCTTCATCCGGCGGCAGGCCGGGCTGGCTTGCGGCGGCCGTGCCTGCCAGGAACAGGCTCAGAGCACCGATCAGTTTTCGCATCCTCATGCCTCCATTGGTTCGGGATCGACAGCGGCATCGCCCCGCTCGCCGAACCGTTCGTAGAGGATCGGGAGCAGGATGAGGGTGAGCAGGGTGGAACTGACAAGACCGCCGATGACGACGATGGCGAGCGGCCGCTGGATTTCGGATCCCGGTCCGGTGGCGAAGAGTAGGGGAACCAGGCCGAACGCCGCAATCGATGCGGTCATCAGCACGGGGCGCAGTCTCCGCTCGGCGCCGCGGCGAACCGTTTCGGCAAGGCTCAGGCCATTGCGGCGCAGTTCGCGAAAGTAGGAAACCAGAACCAGCCCGTTGAGAACGGCGATGCCGAGCAGAGCGATAAAGCCGACCGATGCCGGAACCGATAGATACTCGCCGCTGAGATATAGCGTGACGATACCGCCGACCATCGCGAAAGGGACGTTGAGCAGGATAAGCACCGAAGCGCGCATCGACCGGAGCGTCAGGAAGAGCACGAGGAAAATCACCGCAAGCGCGATCGGCAGCACCACCATCAGCCGGGCGGAAGCGCGTTGCTGATTTTCGAACTGGCCGCCCCAGCTTAGCCGGTATCCGGGGGGCAGCGGCACGTTTTCGAGGATGTCGCTGCGGGCCTCTTCGACGAAACCGACAAGATCCCGTCCCGAAACAAAGGCCTGAACCAGTGCGAAACGGGAGCCGTTTTCATGTTCGACCCTGACTGGCCCCTCAATCCAGCTGACCTCGGCCAGATCGCCCACCCGCACGAGCATCCCCGAAGGACTCCGTATCATCTGGTCGGTAAAGAGCATCGGATCCGAAGCCAGGGCGTCGTCGCCCCGGATCATGACCGGAATCCTTCGCGGTCCATCGGTGACGACACCGGCGCGGACTCCCTCCAGCTGGGCCCGCAGCGTGTCCTGCAATTCGGTGATGGGCATGCCTGCCCGCCCGGCGGCGGTCCTGTCGATGTCGATCTGGAGATAGTCCACTGTATCGTTGGCCACGCTCATCACATCGGTGGCGCCCTCGATTGCACGAAGCCGGGTTTCGATCCTGCCCGCCAGATCGGCGAGCGTCGCGGAATCGGGGCCGAATATCTTGATCGCCAGATCCCCGCGCGATCCGGTCAGCATTTCGGAGACGCGCATCTCGATCGGCTGGGTGAAGCTTGGCGTGATACCCGGTACGGATTCCATGGCCTGGCGGATTTGCTCGGTTAGCCATTGCTTGTCCGGTACGCGCCACTCGCTTCGTGGTGTCAGGCGGAGGAAGCTGTCAGTTTCGTTCGGGCTCATCGGATCAAGGCCGAGCTCGTCGCTGCCGACCCGGGCGACGATACCCGTAACTTCGGGAACCTGGTCCATCACAGCGCGCTGAACGGCCAGATCGCCCTCGATGCTATGGGCCAGGCTGACGCTAGGCAATTTTGTAAGCTGCATCAGGATCGCACCTTCATCCATCGTCGGAAGGAAGGTTTTGCCGATTGCCATGAAGGCGATGACTGCAACCCCCAATGACCCCGCCGAGACGCCGAACACCAGCTTCTTGCGTGCGAAGGCGCCGTGAAGGAAGCGCCGATACAGGGGGCTCAGCTTGCGCATCAGCCAGGGCTCGCTGTGCTTGCCTTCCTTAATGACGAAGGATGCAAGTACGGGAACCATTGTCAGAGCGATCAGCAGTGACCCGGACAAGGCGAGGACGATGGTCAGCGCAACCGGCGCGAACAGCTTGCCTTCCAGGCCCTGCAGAGCGAGGAGCGGCAGGAAGACCAGGGCGATGATGATAATGCCTGCGCTGACGGGCAGGATCACTTCGCTGGTCGCCACCAGCACCCTGTTCAGTTTGCCCGTTCCCTTGTGCTTGGGATCATGGAGATGTTCGACGACATTCTCGACGACCACGACAGCGCCGTCGACCAATATGCCTATCGCTATCGCCAGCCCGCCAAGGCTCATCAGGTTTGCCGTCAGGCCGATCGTTCGCATCAGGATGAAGGTGACAAGCACCGCCATGGGGAGCGCCGCTGCGACGATCAATGTGGCCCGCATGTCGCCAAGAAAGAGGAAGAGCAGAATAACGACGAGCACGGTCGCTTCCAGCAACGCTTTCTCCACCGTTCCAACAGCACGCTCGATAAGATCGGAACGATTGTAGAAGACATCGATGCTGGTTCCGGGCGGTAGCGAATTTTCGATTTCCGCGAGACGCGCTTCGACCCCGCTGACCACCCGGTCGGCATCGGCGCCGCGAAGGGCGATCACCAGGCCCTGGACGGCCTCTCCCTCGCCATTGCTCGTGACGGCGCCATATCGCGTGAGATTTCCATTGGCGACCGTCGCAACGTCTCCGACTGTCAGCACCATCCCGTTATTGCTGCTCAGGACGACCGATCTCAGATCCTCGAGCGTCTCGATGGCTCCGACGGCGCGGACGATCAGGGCGCCATCGCCTTCGGTCAGCCGCCCGGCACCGTCATTGCGGTTGTCGCTTTCCAACGCGTCGCGCAAGTCGCGATAGGTCAGCCCGGCCGCGGCCATCCTCTCGGGGTTTGGCCTGACTTCGAAGGTTTCCACGAATCCGCCAAGGGCATTCACATCGGCGACGCCGGTTACGGTTCGCAGGGCGGGGCGGATCGTCCAGTCGAGCAGGCGTCGTTTTTCCGCCAGACTCAACGGCCCCTCGATCGTGAACATGAAGATGTCGGACAGGGGGGTCGATATCGGCGCAAGGCCGCCCTCGATGCTGGCCGGCAGGGCGTCGCGCGCCGAAGCCAGCCGCTCAGCCACCTGATTGCGTGCCCAATAGACGTCTGTGCCTTCGGCAAAGTCGATGGTGATATCGGCGATTGCATATTTCGCCGCAGAGCGCAGCACCGTTTGCTGGGGGATGCCCAGCATCTCCATTTCGATTGGTGCTATCACCCGGCTTTCCACTTCTTCCGGCGTCATGCCGGGCGCTCGCAGGATGACCTTTACCTGCGTTGCGGAAATATCCGGGAAGGCGTCAATCGGTAGCTGGGTGAAAGACCAGAAGCCGATCCCGGCAAGAACGAGCGAGAAACCGAGTACCGCCATCCGGGCCGTCAACGCGAGTTCGACGAGCTTGCGAAGCATGGTCAGCTCTCCGAGGCGAGTAATCTGAGTTCACTGATCCCGCTCGTCGCGACATTTTCGCCGGCGTTCAAACCTTCCGCCACGACCGCCGTTTCTCCGGCCCGCCCGGCAAGCCTGACCCGCCGGAGAGCGAAACCGTTCGCCGTTCGGACGAACACCACCTCGTCCCCGTCTATCCGGGTTACAGCGGATGCAGGTATAGCCAGCGCGCCATCAGGGGCGTCACCGAGGATCGTTGCCCGCACATTGCTGCCGGCGACGATTCCCGGCGCTCCGGGAATGCTTGCGACGGCGGTTGCGGACCGGGTTTGCGGATCGATCGATCCCCCGACCGACAATATCCGGCCCGAAAGAGGTCCCGGGGTGGGAATTTGGACCGTCATTCCTGGCCGGACATTGCCGATGAGGCGCTCCGGAAGCTGGAGCGCAAGCTGATAGGCGCCTTGCGCCTCGATCACGAAGGGCGCCGTCATGCCGTCGACGCCGCTACCGGCTTCGGCGGTCACCGACGCGACACGACCGGAAATTGGTGCGCGAAGGGTCACAGTCCCGCTGGCATCGGCGCCGGTGGCGCCAAGGATGCGGGAGTTCTCCCTCACATCCACCTGGGCCTCGCGAAGCGCCGCATTGGCCTCCTGTGCCCGTGCGCCGGCGATGACACCTTCGCGCGCAAGCTGCCTGGTACGGGATGCATTGGCTTGGGCAAGGTTAAGCCTGGCGCGCGCGCGGGATAGCTCCGCGCCGTGCATGACGGCTTCCTGACTGAACACCGTGGCCAGCCGCTGGCCGCGGGTAACGGTCTGGCCTTCGATGACAAACACCTGCCGGATTGCGCCGGCGAACGGCGCGGCGACCGCCATGCGTGCATTGGGCGGAAGCACGACCGTCGCCGGAACGGTGGCCAAAGGCATTTCGCTCGTCGACTCCGCCTGCGCGACCGTAATGCCGAGCCGTTGCATCTGATCATCCGACACCACAATGGCTGCCGCGCGCGCCGGCGCGGTTTCTGTTTCCGGCGCTTCGGCCTCGGTCGCCTGTTCGGCGTCGGCCATGGATGCGCCTTCGCCGCCGGAACAGGCCGTAGCCATGCCGAGAAGTAGGGGTAACAGGGAAAGGCCTGGTTTTCTGATCACGCGGCGGACCTATCCGGCGAAGCTGTCAGCAACTTGTCAATTTGTCAGAATGGGTGCAGCTTTCTGGTCCAGTGAGCCTGTCATGCATATCTTGTTAGTCGAAGACGATCCCGAGCTGGCCCAGCGTATCGCGGCGCGACTGACATCGGCCGGATTCTCGGTGGACAGGGCAGCTTCGGGAGAGGATGCGCAGGACTGGCCTGATGTCGACCAGATGGCCGCGATCATACTCGATCTCGGTTTACCCAACATGTCCGGCATGGAGGTTCTCGAGACCTGGCGCCGGCGCAAGCTGCAGACACCGGTCATCATCCTCACGGCGAGGGGCAGCTGGCAGGAAAAGGTCGAAGGGCTGAATGCCGGCGCCGACGATTTCGTCGTCAAGCCGGTTCGTTCAGAGGAACTGATCGCGCGGCTTCATGCGGTTATCCGCCGGGCGGAAGGCCAGTCGACCAACACGATTCGCGCCGGGCGCGTCGTCGTCGATCCAGCTGCCAAGACTGCGATGCTCGACGGCAAGCCGTTGTCGCTCAGCAAGCAAGAGTTTCGCCTGTTGCAGCTATTCGCCAGCCGACCGGGCCATATTCTGTCGCAAAGCGACATATTGAATCATCTCTACGCGCTCGACGAAGAGCGGGATCTCAATACCGTTGAAGTCCATGTCAGCCGGCTGCGGCGGAAGATCGGGCGCGAGGCCATCGTCACCATACGCGGTCTCGGATACAGGCTAAACTGTTGATACATGTGCCTTCAAGCTTGCGCGCGCGGTTGCTGACGCTGACCTTTCTCTGGGTAGCGCTGGGCATTGTCGGTATTGGTATTTCGGCGTCCTTCCTGTTTCGCCACCATGTCGCCGCGCAATTTCACGACGAGCTCGACATTCATCTCGTTGAACTTCAGCAACTGACGCGGATCGACGGCAGTGGGCAGCCCGTGCTGATGCGCCCACTCTCCGATCCCCGTTTCAATCAGCGCGGCTCTGGCTACTATTGGCAAGTCTCGCGTGAGGGTTTCCCCGCTCTCAGATCCGGTTCGCTCGAAACCGGCCGGCTTGCCATGGAGATGACGCCACAAAGCCGCGTCGTGCGTGGCACGGCCAGCGGTCCCGGGGGAGAGGCTATTGCCCATGGTATCGTGCACCCGCTCGAAAGCGGCGGCCCGTTGCTTCATTTCGTCCTTGCCACGGACCAGAGCGAACTCGACAAGGTTGTGCATAGTTTCGACCGGGCACTGCTGTGGTGGCTGGCCGGCTTGGTTGCGGCCATGCTGCTGTCGGGTTTTGCGCTGGTCAGCATCGGTCTTGCGCCGCTCAAACGCATCAATAGGGCGGTCGCCGACATCCGCTCGGGGCACGCAGAGCGGATGGAAGGCAAGTTCCCATCCGAAGTCGGGCCGCTCGTCGCTGACCTCAACATGCTGCTGGACAATAGCAGGGAGCATGTCAGGCAGGCGCGCCTGCAGGCCGGTAATCTGGCGCATGGTCTGCGAACGCCACTCGCTATCCTGATGGATGAGGCGGAAACACAGGGTGGAGATGACAGCAGCGCGCTGCAGCAATGTCGCCGAATGCAGCGCCAGATCGACTGGCATCTGGCCCGTGCTCGTGCTGCGGCCCTCGACCGGGATGTCATCGCGGTGACTCGGCTACCCGAAATGCTCGATCCGATCGTCAGCGCGATGCGCCAGCTATACGGACGGCGAGGTGTCGCCTTCATCGT
>JBPOET010000370.1:0-2491 GCA_051251675.1 Parasphingopyxis sp.
TGCCAAGGTCGATGGTGCAACCGACTTTCAGATATTCACCAAGATCATCCTGCCATTGTCCTTTCCGGCACTGGCCTCCTTCGCCATCTTCCAGTTCCTGTGGACCTGGAACGATCTACTGGTGGCGCTGGTGTTCCTGATCGACTCAACCGGGGATACCACGGTCATGACCAAGCAGATTGTCGAATTGCTGGGAACACGCGGCGGTAACTGGGAAATCCTCGCAACCTCGGCGTTTGTATCCATTGCGGTGCCTCTCGGCGTGTTCTTCGCCATGCAGAAGTATCTTGTTCGCGGTCTGTTGGCCGGCTCGGTTAAATAATGGAGAAACGGGAATGACCAACCTCAAGCTGACCAACGTCGAGAAGACCTATCCGGGCAATATCAATGTGCTCAACAACATCAACCTGGATATCAAGACCGGCGAGCTGATCGTCTTCGTCGGCCCCTCCGGTTGCGGCAAGTCGACGCTGCTGCGCATGATTGCAGGCCTGGAAACCATCACCGCCGGTGAGTTCACCATCGATGGGGTGCGGATGAATGACATGCCACCGGCGCAGCGCGGTATCGCCATGGTGTTTCAGTCCTACGCGCTGTATCCACACATGACCGTGCGGGACAATATGTCGTTTGCGCTGAAGCTGGCGAAGAAATCGCCGGCAGAAATCGATGCCGCAATCACCAGGGTGGCGGAAACCCTGCAACTGACCGAATACCTGGATCGTCTTCCCAAGGCACTGTCCGGCGGTCAGCGACAACGGGTTGCCATCGGTCGCTCCATCGTGCGTGACCCGAAGGTCTATCTGTTCGATGAGCCGCTGTCGAATCTGGACGCCGCTCTGCGAGTGGCTACCCGTATCGAAATCGCCCAGCTGAAAGAGAGCATGCCGGAGTCCACCATGGTGTATGTCACTCACGATCAGGTCGAGGCGATGACCCTGGCGTCGCGTATCGTGGTGCTGGCCAACAAGGGTATTGCCCAGGTGGGCACACCGCTGGACCTGTATGAACGGCCGGAGAACGAATTCGTGGCGCAGTTCATCGGCTCGCCCGCCATGAATCTGCTCGGCGGCACCGTGGAGCAGACCGGTGAGGTGACGCAAGTGCGAGTGGATCACGGTGGAGGCATCATCAGCGCGAACATCCCCACGACGGCCGACATGCAAGGCAGGGCAGTCAATATCGGCATTCGGCCGGAGGACATGGAGCCCACGACCGGTGACAACTACGCCTTCGAGAACGTGGTGGAGATAGCGGAAGCGCTGGGAGAGGTCACGCAGGTCTATTTCAAGCGGCAGACGGCCGATGCCAGTCCGGTCATCGCCAAGCTGCCGGGCATACACCGGGATGTCAGGGGGCGCAACATGCGCATGACCGCAGAGCCCGGCAAGGTGCATCTGTTTGCCGATGGGCAGTCACTGCTGTATCGCTGAGCCCCGGCAGTCGCCCACCATCAACCACTATCAGCCTACTCTGCCGGGTGCCGGACGTCGTGTTCGGGCATGACTGTCATGCCCGAATAGACAAGGGGGCTGGCATGTCGGGACTCGTGAGCGGCTGCCGTTTACTGCACGGCAAATTATGATTTAATCGGCTCGTCAGTCTTTACCTCGGAGTGCAGATCTGCCCATGATTGTTTCTTCAATCAGTATCGTCGAGCCCGAAATCGTCGTCGATAAGGACTGGTGGCGCGGTGCCGTCATCTATCAGGTCTATCCACGCTCCTATCAGGATTCCAATGGCGATGGCATTGGCGATCTGGGTGGCATCAAGGACCGGCTCGATCACATTGCCGAACTGGGCGCCGATGCTGTCTGGATCTCTCCCTTCTTCAAGTCACCCATGAAGGACTTCGGCTACGATGTGTCCAATTACAAGGACATCGATCCGATGTTCGGCGATCTGCATACCTTCGATGAATTGATCGAACACGCCCATGCGCTGGATCTCAAGGTCATGATCGATCTGGTGCTGTCCCACACCTCTGACCAGCACAGCTGGTTTGCGCAGTCCTGTTCCAGTCGTGACAACGAACGTCATGACTGGTATGTCTGGGCCGATGCCAGGCCGGATGGCAGTCCACCCAACAACTGGTTGTCGATCTTCGGCGGTTCGGCCTGGAGCTGGCACTCCACCCGCTGTCAGTACTATCAGCACAATTTTCTCAGCTCTCAGCCAGACCTGAATTTCCACAATCCTGACGTTCAGGATGCGCTGCTTGATGTCGTGCGTTTCTGGCTGGATCGGGGTGTCGACGGGTTCCGGCTCGATACCATCAATTTCTACTTCTGCGATGACCAGTTACGCGACAATCCGGCGCTGCCGCCGGAACTGCGCAATGCGGATGTCGCGCCAGACGTCAATCCCTACAATTATCAGGAGCATCTGTACGACAAGAACCGGCCGGAGAACATCGAGTTCCTGAAGCGTTTTCGCGCCGTGCTGGATGAATACCCGGCGGTCACGGCGGTAGGGGAGGTGGGTGATGCCC
>JBPOET010000371.1:0-2490 GCA_051251675.1 Parasphingopyxis sp.
TCATAAGCATGGCCGATATGCGGCCGGCCATTGGGGTAGCTGATCGCGGTGGTGATATAGAATGGCTTGGAATCAGGCGTCATGCCGAGGCTCATGCAGCGAAGCGAGCAGTCCGGCAAGCGCGAAAACGGTCGTTTGCGGATCGAGTGACAATCTTTGTGCGCCTCCCGCCAGAGAGCGGGCTTCTTCCCAGGCGGAAATTGCGGTTTCCAGAGATTTTCCGCTCAGGTTGCGGGCATGGGCGGCAATTGCCGCCGGAGCCCGTTCAAGGAACGCCTCGTAGCGCGGTTGCGCCTTTTTCAGCGCAAGGCTCTGCGCCAGTGTCGCGCGGACGGAACTGCCCCTGTCGCCCTTGGCGATCAGCGCGCTTATCGTGGCATCCAGTGCGGCAATGTCGAGGCCGGCATAGCGCAGGGCCTGGCCCGGGGCGCCATTGCCGATCCGCACGAGCGCGGCGCGTTCTTCCGGGTTGAGATCAGGCAAAGCCTGGGCGATAGCTGCCGTCATGGCGTCATCGGAAAGCCTTGAAAACCTTAGCATTCTGCAGCGCGAGCGGATTGTGGGGAGGATTCTGCCCGGACTATGGCAGACCAGAAGGAAGACGCATTTGGCCGGCGGTTCTTCCAGGTTTTTGAGCAGAGCATTGGCCGCGGGTCGTTCCAGATCGTCGATTGCGTCGATGACCACGGCCCGCCAGTCGGACATGGATGGCGTCGTCGCAAAAAGGGACTGGATACCGCGAATCTGGTCGACCGTGATATTGCGCGCCAGTTCATCCGGTTTTCTGTCCCTGGGAAGGCGGGAAAGGCGGCGCAGGTCGGGATGACTCCCGGCATCGATCAAATGCGCCGTGGGATGCGTTTCCGGGACGGTCAGCCCCTTTCCCAGTCCTTCGGGCTGGGCTGCCTCGGCGAGCACGCGCTGGGCGGCCAGATCGGCGAACAGCGCCTTGCCGACGCCGCGCGGGCCGGCCAACAGCCAAGCGTGATGCAATCTCCCGCTGTCCAGGGCGTCCCGGAAGGCGTGGACCGCCCTGTCCTGGCCGAAGAGGGTCATGGCAGCTGTGCCGCAACAGCCGATCGTATGGCCTTGGCGACCGCCTCGATGCTCTGTTCGGCGTCGACCACGGCAAAGCGGCCCGGATCTTCCTGTGCAAAGCCGTCAAAGGCGCGTGCCACCATGGTGTGGAATTCGGTGTCCCTCTTACTGAATCGATCGGTTTCGTCGCCATCGCGCACATGGGCGCGCCGGGTTCCCGTATCCACATTGGTCCGCAGCAACAGGGTGAGATCGGGCCTGGTGTCGCCGATCGCGGTTTGGTTGATCGTGCGGACGATATCGACGCCGAGTTTTCCCGCGGCGCCCTGATAGGCGAGTGTCGAATCGATGAAGCGGTCGCAAACGATCCATTTCCCGGCGGCAAGCGCCGGCCGGATAAGCGATTCCACATGGTCTGCGCGGGCGGCGGCGAACAGATGGGCCTCGGCGGTGGCCGTGAACGGGATATTGCCGTCCAGCAACAGCGCGCGGATCGCATCGGCGCCCGGAGTTCCGCCGGGTTCGCGCGTTTGGATGACATCGATGCCGCGATCGTGAAGCCATGACGTCAACAGGCCCGCCTGCGTCGATTTCCCGGCGCCCTCGCCACCCTCAAGCGTTATGAATTTCCCGCGCACCGGCCCCTTATCCGAGGCCGATCAGGGATTTCAGGCCGGCCCATACACGTCCGAAGAAACCGCGTTCGCCGACGGCCGTTTCGGCGACCAGCGGCAGGCGCTGGTCCGGCATGTCAGGCGTTTCGATCACCAGATCGGCAATATGCTGGCCCTCGGCTATCGGAGCGCGGACGGGCCCCTGATACACGATCGTCACGCGCCGTTCCGAAGCCAGTCCAGCCGGGACGGTCATCGCCAGATTGCGCGGCGCCACCAGCCCGACTTCGCTGGAGCTGCCGCCCTGTACGCGCGCTGAGCCGACCCGCGCGCCGCTCGTCAACAGCCGCAGCGATTGCCAGGCGTTGAAACCCCATTCCATGAAACGGGTCGATTGCGCGATGCGCTGGCTGTAGGAATCGAGGCCGGCCAACACCATCACGATACGCCGCCCGTCCTGGACGGCAGATCCGGTGAAACCATAGCCGGCTTCCTGTGTATGGCCCGTTTTCAGGCCGTCGGCGCCATCGACATTGCCCATCAGCGGATTGCGATTGGGCTGGGTGATGGGCTGGCCGCCCATCGTCTCCCCCCAGGTGAACTCCCGGCGGCCATAAAACTGGCTGTAATATTCGGGATAATGCTGGATCGTCGATATCGCGAGGCGCGCGAGATCGTGGGCGGTGACATAGGTACGCCCTTCATCCGGCCAGCCGTTGCTGTTGCCGAAATGGCTGTTCTCAAGGCCGAGCTCCTCGGCTTTCCTGTTCATCAGCGCGGTAAAGGCGGATTCGGTGCCGGATATGCACTCCGCCAGAACGACGCTGGCGTCGTTGCC
>JBPOET010000372.1:0-2484 GCA_051251675.1 Parasphingopyxis sp.
GGACCTTTGTCATTCGCCCCCGTCTTCCAGCAGCTGGACGTCGTCTTCGGGGTGTGGCTCATCCCCTTCGACCGGTTGATCGGGCAATTGTTGGCGGGCGCTTTCGAGGATCAGGTCGATCGCCTTTTCGAGATCCTCCTCACTCGTATAGCGCCCGAAACCGAGCCTGATACTGGCATTTGCATCCGCTTTGGAAAGGCCCAGTGCCGAGAGAACGTGGCTGGGCCGGCCCGAGCCGCTGGCGCAGGCCGAACCGGCTGAGAAAGCCACTCCGCGCGTGTCGGAGATCAGGCGGGATGCGTCGAGACCATCCAGCCGGATGTTCAGATTGCCCGGATAACGGGCGCAATCCGATCCGTTGATCGTCCAGCGATCGCCGAAGCGGTGAATTGCAATGGCCCATAGTTTCTCGACAAGCGCGTAATCCTCGTCATGCCGCTCCGCCATCAGGGCCGCCGCAGCGCCGAAGCCCGCACACAGGGCCGGCGCCAATGTACCCGAACGCAGATCGCCTTCCTGCCCGCCGCCATGGAGCAGCGGAGCTGGCTTCACACCATCAGCCAGCCAAAGCGCACCAATGCCCTTGGGACCATGCACCTTGTGGGAGGACATCGCGATCATGTCGCACTGCTGCCAGGGAATTGCGACCCGGCCGAGCCCCTGGACAGCGTCGCAAAACATCAGCGCGCCGCATTTCTTGGCGAGCGGCCCGATCTCTGCGATCCGCTGGGTCACGCCGATCTCGTTGTTGACCAGCATCAGTGCAACGAGCGCGACATCGTCATCCAGCGCCGCGTCGACGGCTATCGGATCAACGAGCCCCTCCTCGGATACATCGAGCACGGTCAGGTCATAACCCCGTTTTTCGAGATATTCGCAGGTATCGAGCACACAGGCATGTTCGGTGGCTGCGGTCACAATTCGTGTGCGATCCTTCGGCGCATTGGCAAGCGCACCTTTGATCGCCCAGTTCGCGGCCTCGGTCGCCCCGCTGGTGAAGTAGAGATCGCCACTATCCGCACCGATACAGGCCATCACCTGCTCGCGCGCCACTTCCACCGCCGCAGCGGCTTCGCGACCCATTTTATGGGGTGAATGCGGGTTGCCGAACTTATCCTCGAGAAAGGGTAGCATCGCCTCCCGCGCCTCGGGGGCCAGAGGTGTCGTCGCCTGATAATCGAGATAGATGGGCGCGCTCATGCGGCAGCACCTCTACCCTCTGCCGCCAGCCGTTTCCAGACATCCATGAAGCGATAGATGTCGGCCCGGCCGGTTTGGGGGCCAAAGCTGACCCGGATCACCTCCGCGGCCTCCTCTTCGCTCCAGCCCATGGCGGTCAGCACATGACTGGGCTTGAGGCTGCCCGAGGAACAGGCGCTGCCGGCAGATACGGCGATCCCTGCCATATCGAACTGGATCAACTGCGCGTTCGCCGCGACACCGGGCATCCGGTACGAGGCGATTGTCGGTATTCGGTCGGCAATGCCGGCAACAACCGTGCCGCCTTCCTGTTCTATTGCCTTGTCGAGATGCTCGCGCAGCTCCGCTGCTCGCCCGAGCCAGCCCGTCGGCGCTTCTAGGGCAGCTGCAAAACCCAGGGCTGCGGGAAGGTTTTCCGTACCCGGTCGATATCCACGCTCCTGCCCGCCAAGCGCGTGTAGGGTGGTGAAATCCTTGACCAACAAGGCGCCGATCCCCGGCGGACCGCCCAGTTTGTGCGCGGAAATCGCGATCAGGTCGGCATCGGGCAAGGGCAGCTTCCCGGCAGACTGGCTGCAATCGGAAAAGAGAATATTCCCGCCGACATGGATACGCCCACACAGATCCTCGAGATCCTGTTTGACACCCGTCTCGCTGTTGACGGCCTGGATCGCGACCAGCGCCTGCTGCTCTGCTCCGGACAGCATCCAGTTCAGCTTCCCGCCGTCGACATGGCCCCGCTCGTCGACGGGAATGCGCTCCACATCGCCCGCCGCGCGAAGCACGGCGTCATGCTCGACCGCGCTGACGATCAACCGTTCGGCTTTGACACAAGACAGGGCGAGCGCGATGGCTTCACTAGCACCGCTTGTGAAAATCACTTCGCCTGACCATTCCAGAGCAGCGGCGATCCGCCCTCGCGCCTCTTCAAGAGCCGACCGCGCCCCACGCCCTTCTCCATGCGGCGATGAGGGGTTTGCCCAACTTGCAAAGGCCGCCGTCATCGCTTCCTGCGCTTCAGGCAGCATCGGCGTGGTAGCCGCATGATCCAGATAAAGGCGTTCTTTCAAATACTTACTCGGTTTTTGTTGCTAAAAGTGGCGTTCCTATCCTATAGCCCCTTCTTTGCATATGTCCGCATAAGCGCGATTCCCGCCCGTTTCCAGCCAAGGGTAACCCAAACACCATGCCTGAAGTCGTATTTACCGGCCCCGATGGCCGCCTTGAAGGTCGTTTTTCTCCACCGCCGCGTCCGCGCGCGCCGGTCGCCATGATACTCCACCC
>JBPOET010000373.1:0-2483 GCA_051251675.1 Parasphingopyxis sp.
GCGTGCGCCTGTGCAAGGCCAAACGCTATCGTTTTGCCAACAATGACATGGCGGACCTCCGAGCCCAGCTCGAACAGGCGCGTGCGGACGGCGCGAAAAGCATTTTGATCGTTACCGACGGTGTGTTTTCGATGGACGGAACCATCGCGGACCTGCCCGGGCTTTGCGATCTTGCGGATGAATATGATGCGCTCACCATGGTCGACGATTGCCATGCCAGCGGCTTTCTGGGCGAGCATGGCCGCGGAACGGCAGAGTATCGAGGGGTCGAAGGCCGGATCGATATTCTGACCGGCACGCTCGGCAAGGCGCTGGGTGGCGGAATGGGCGGTTTCATATGCGCGCGGCAGAATGTGATCGATCTGCTCAAGCAGCGGGCACGGCCCTATCTGTTTTCCAATGCCCTGGCCCCGCCACTGGTAGCGGCCTCGATCAGGGTGTTCGACCTGGTCGAGCAAGGCGATGCCCTGCGCGCCAGACTGAAACAGAATTCGCAGCGTTTTCGCACTGGTATGGAAGCCGCCGGATTCACCCTGTTGCCCGGCGAACATCCGATCATTCCGGTCATGCTCGGCGATGCCCAGCTCGCGCAGGACATGGCGGCCCGGCTGCTGGATGAAGGCATTTATGTGATCGGGTTTTCCTTTCCCGTCGTCCCCAAGGGACAGGCGCGTATTCGCACCCAGATGTCGGCGGCCCATAGCGACGAACAGATCGACCTCGCCATTGCCGCCTTTACCAAGATCGGCGCGGAACTGGGTATTGTGCCGGGAAAGGCGACCTTGTGAAATCTCTTGTCAAAGCAAAATCGGAACCGGGGCTCTGGCTCGAGGACAGCCCGATGCCGGCGGTGGGCCATAACGATGTTCTTATCCGGGTCAAAAAAACCGCGATCTGCGGTACGGACATGCATATCTACAACTGGGATGACTGGGCCCAGCGCACCATCCCCGTGCCGATGATCGTCGGCCATGAGTTCATGGGCGAGATCGTGGAACTGGGCTCGGAAGTCAGCGGTTTCGCCCTTGGCGACCGCGTATCGGCCGAAGGGCATATCACCTGCGGCAGCTGCCGGAACTGCCGCGCGGGGAACCGTCACCTTTGCCGGAAAACGCAAGGCATCGGCGTAAACCGCACCGGCGCATTTGCCGAATATATCTCCGTTCCCGCCTTCAACGTCTACAAATTTCCAGACGAAATACCCGACGATATCGCCGCTCTCTACGATCCCTTTGGTAATGCGGTCCACACCGCTCTTGCACAGGATATGGTGGGCGAGGACATCCTCATCACCGGCGCCGGCCCGATCGGCGCGATGGCGGCGGGAATTGCCAAGCATGTCGGCGCCCAGAATGTCGTCGTAACGGACGTCAATGATTTCCGGTTGGATCTCGCAAAGACGCTGGGCGCAACCCGCACCGTCAATGTTTCCCGTGAAGAATTGCGCGACGTAATGGCCGAACTCAACATGACGGAGGGGTTCGATGTCGGCCTCGAAATGTCCGGCGCACCATCCGGTTTCCGGCAGATGCTGGACGTGATGAACCATGGCGGCCGCGTCGCGCTGCTCGGCCTGCTGCCCGAAGACACCGGTATCAACTGGGATCATGTGATCTTCAAAGGCCTTGAAATCCGCGGCATTTACGGCCGACGCATGTTCGAGACCTGGTATAAGATGAGCGCCATGATCAAAAGCGGCCTCGACATCGACCCCATCATCACCCACCGGATGAGCGCCGAAAATTTCGTGGAAGGGTTTGAAACGATCAACTCCGGGCGATCGGGGAAAGTGATCCTGGACTGGAGCGCTGCGAGCTGACGCCCGGTCGGTGCATTCATCGCAAAGAAACCATGCATATCAGCAATTTCAACTCCGAAGCCTTTCTGCGCGACTATTGGCAGAAACAGCCGCTGCTGATCAAAAATCCGTGGGACAGTTGGGAAAACCCGCTGGAACCGGACGAGCTTGCGGGCCTTGCCTGCGAAGCGGAAGTTGAGTCGCGCCTGATCGAGCAGACAGATGCGAGTTGGGCCGTTGAACATGGCCCCCTTCCCGAAGCGCGTTTCGCCGCGTTGGGCCCCAGCCGCTGGACCCTGCTCGTCCAGGCCGTCGATCACTATGTGCCGGAGGTTGCCGCGCTCATCGAGCCGTTTCGCTTTGTTCCGAACTGGCGGATCGACGATGTGATGGTGAGCTGCGCGGCAGATCAGGGCGGCGTCGGCCCGCATTTCGACCAGTATGACGTGTTTCTGATCCAGGGTTCGGGCAGGCGTCGCTGGCGGATCGGCGGGCGATGTGACGAAACAAGCCCGCTGTTGCCGCACGACGACCTGCGCCTGCTTGCGGAGTTCGAGGCGAGCGATGAATGGATTCTGGAACCGGGCGATATCCTGTACGTGCCGCCGGGGATCGCCCATGACGGCGTTGCCATCGGCGACAATTGCATGACCTATTCTGTCGGTGTCCGGGCCCCGTCCCGCAG
>JBPOET010000374.1:0-2481 GCA_051251675.1 Parasphingopyxis sp.
CCTGGAATGCCGGCAAGCGAAGTCTCGACCGGGAATGTCACCAGTCGCTCGATATCGAGCGGTGCCAGTGAAGGATCGACTGTATTGATCTGCACCTGATTGTTGGTGATGTCCGGCACCGCGTCGATAGGTAACCGGACTAGGTTATAGATGCCCAATGCTGCGACTGCGGCAACGAGGAATACGACGATAAGGCGGTTGCGAACCGAAAGTTCGACGAGGCGCGCGATCATGATTGCGGCTCCGGGTTATGATTGTAGATCAATGTTCAGCTTCCCCGCGCCCGAGTTCGGCCTTGAGGAGAAAAGCGTTGCGGCCCGCTATCGGCGTTCCTGCGGCAATGCCTCCGACAATTTCGATACGGTCGCCGCTGCGCGCGCCAGTCTGGACTGGCTGCGCACGGAATCCCGTCGGTGTCCGCACGAAGACCACGTCGCGGCCCTCCACTGACTGAACGGCTTCTGCTGGAACCACCAATGCCGAAGATGCGGAGTCCCCGCTACGCGTGCGGATGTGTGCCCGGACATATTCACCGGGCACCAGCCCGGCATTCGCGCCCGGCGACAATACCACGATTGCAGAACGATTCTCCAAGTCTGCGGCCGGTGTCACAGCGAGAACCCTGGCGGTAATCTCGCCTTCCGGGGTTTCGACCCTCGCAGTACCGCCTGAAGCGATCCTGCGGGCATCTTCGGCTGGCACCGCGACTTCGATCTGAATTTCGTTTGGATTGGAAATCCGGAAAAGCTCATCCTGCGGCGTGACATAGGAACCAAGAACAGATGGTGCTGCGGTGACCCTGCCACTGATTGGCGATCTGACAGCTATGAAACGACCCGATACATTTGATGCAGCGGCGGATTGCCGCGCTCGATTGGCTTCGGCCGTCGCCTGCTGAAGTTCCGCACGCGCTGTATCGAGGTCCGCCCTCGCGGTTACACGTTCCTCAAAAAGTCGACGTTCGCGTTCGAAACGTGTTCGCGCCAACTCCGCTCGCGATGCTGCCGCAGCGACGTCCGAGCTGATCGCAGCAGCTTCGCGGCTTTCGATCGTCGCGACCGTTTCTCCCCTTCGCACAGCATCACCAAGCCGCTTGTTGATGCGGGTTATCCGCCCTTCCGCACCCGCGCTGAGTACCGCCTGCCCTTGGGGCGAAGGTGCCACGCTACCTTGCGCGATAATTTCAGCGTCGAGTGAGCTCACCTCTAGTTCGATGATTTCAATATCGGATGTACGAATTTGCTCTTCGGTCAGGCGAACGACACCCTCTTCATCGGCATGGTCCTCTTCACTCTCGGCGGAAACTTCCGTGGTCGATCCACTCTCCGCGCCGGGCCGAAGAAATACCAAAGCTATCACGACAAGCAGGGCAACGATAAGCGCCGCCCCAATGATTTTTGTCCTGTTCATGGGTTTAGTATCCTTCATTGTGCGGTCGCGCGAAGAAGGGTTGCTGCGGCAGTATCCCGCGCTTCCTTCGCATTGATGAGTGCATTGAGCGCGGCATCGCGCGCTTCAGTCGCGTCGAGCAGTTCGATCAGGTTGAAGCGCCCTGCGCGATAGCCGATATCGGCGAGCCGTAACGCCTCTTCAGCTTGCGGAACGGTCCTGTTTTCGAGGGTATCGACACGATCTTCGGCCGCTCTCACTGTCGCACGCGAACTTGCGATTGCCCGCACCGATTCAACCATCAGCAATGACCGCTGGGCCTGCGCCGATCTGGCAGCGGCTTGAGCTGCTGCAATTGCCCCTTGGTTGCGATTGCCGAACGGCAACGCGAAGGAGGCTCCCGCGACGAAACCTTGCGCGTTGGCCTCTTCATTGCGGCGCACACCAGCCGATAGTGTCAGATCAGGAGTCCGGAGTGACCGTTCGCGGCCAATGACAGCCTCTGCGGCACGAAGTTCGGCATCCGCCAGCCGGATCGCCAGCACCGAAAGCGGCTCGACCGGTACGCTATCTGCGTTGAGCGAAAGGGACGCCTCATCGACCGATAAGGGCGGTGTGGACTCCCCCCAAAGCGCAGCGAGCAAGCGCCGGGCATTTTCATCCTCGACGCGTCTTTCGGTCATTTCCGCTTCGGCTTCTCCAAGGTTGGCTTGTGCTCTTAAGGCCCGAAGCGGCGGATCGCGGCCTACCTCGACCAGCACATTGGCGATGCGGGCAAGCTCCCTCGAGCGCTCAATCGCCTGTTCGGCGAGACGCAATCGCTGTCGTGCAGCAACGGCATCGATAAAGCGCTGACGGACGGAAAGAGTAAGATCCGCTCTGGCAATCTCAGCTCTGATTGAGGCGACAGTGGTCTCGGCCCGCGCCGCGTCAACACGGGCGCGCCTCTTACCGCCAAGTTCCAGTCGCTGCCCGATCGCCAGCGTGGTTTCTGTTGACTGGAGACCCTGGAACGCGCCGGTACCGGCTATGTTCTCAACTTCGAGAGAAACTTCGGGATTGGGTCGCAGTCCAGCCTGTTGCTGGTTGCCG
>JBPOET010000375.1:0-2469 GCA_051251675.1 Parasphingopyxis sp.
GCTGCGCTCACCCTGAGCTTGTTAAAGGGTCGGCGGGGCGGGGGGCGTCGACAGGCACAGCCTGAGCACGATTTGTCGGGGGCACGGGTCGTATGACCGAAGTCGATTATTACGAACTTTTGCAGGTGGACCGGGGCGCCGATGGCGCCACGCTGAAATCCGCCTATCGCAAGCTCGCCATGGAATATCATCCGGATCGCAATCCCGGAGATACCGAGTGCGAGGCCAAATTCAAATCCATCAACGAAGCCTATGAATGCCTGAAGGACCCGCAAAAGCGGGCGGCCTATGACAGATTCGGCCATGCGGCGTTCCAGAATGGCGGTGGCGGCGGCGGCCATCAGCAACAGGGTTTCGGCGGATTTTCCGATATTTTCGAGAATATCTTCGGCGAGGATTTCATGGGTGGCGGCGGCCGCGGCCGTGGCCGCGATGTCCGGCGCGGCGCCGATCTGCGCTATGATTACGAAATCACGCTCGAAGACGCTTTTCACGGCAAGAATGCCGAACTGACCCTCGATGTGACCGCGTCGTGCGAAACCTGTGACGGGTCGGGCGCAAAGCCCGGAACATCGGCCCAGACCTGCGGCACCTGCCAGGGCCATGGCAAGGTGCGTGCGCAGCAGGGCCTGTTCCTTGTCGAGCGGACCTGTCCGAACTGTCATGGACTGGGGCAGGTGATTGCCGATCCGTGCGAGGATTGTCGGGGCGAGGGCCGCGTCGATACGACCAAGACCATCGATGTGAAGATTCCGCCCGGCGTGGACGATGGCACGCGGATCCGCGTTTCCGGCGAGGGCGAGGCCGGTGCCCGTGGCGGTCCCGCCGGCGATCTCTATATTTTCGTGCATCTCAGCCGCCATGAGCTGTTTCAGCGAGAAGGCACAACGCTGTTCGCGCGCTGCCCGATTTCTTTCACCACGGCAGCTCTAGGCGGGACAATCGAGGTGCCCGGATTGGACGGCGAAGTACATAGCTTCCAGATCCCTGCCGGTATGCAGTCCGGCAAGCAGCTTCGTAAACGCGGCGCCGGCATGCCGGTATTGCAGGGCAGGGGATATGGCGATCTGGTCGCCCAGTTCGATGTCGAAACGCCAAGCAAGCTATCGGCGCGGCAAAAGGAATTGTTGCAGGAATTTCGCGAAACCGAAACGGGAGAAGAAAGCCCAGAAAGCGCGGGCTTTTTCGACAAGCTGAAAACGATGTTCAGCGAATAGGCAGCGATGGCGGGGCCAGGCTCAACCGACGCGCAGGCCCAACGCAATGCCGCTATGGCGGCCTATCGGCGGGGTGATGGTGACGCGCTTGATCTCGTCGCGCGGGCGCTGAAGGCTGCTCCCGGCGATGGCGGGTTGCTGATCGGCGAAGCCACCTTGCGCATGTCGGCCGGAGATCCGGATGCGCTTTCCCGTCTGGAATCGATTGTCGCCCGCGTGCCGGACTGGGTGGACGGGCAGATTACGCTCGCCAATCTGCGCTGGGAGAGCGGCGATGAAGCACGCTATCTGGCTGCAATCGAAGAGGCGCTCGGAAGGATGCCGCGGCACTCGGGCCTTTGGAAGGCCTATATTCAGCTGCTCGCCGGAACCGGGCGTTATAGCGACGCGGCCAATGCCGCCGCCACGGCGCGGGACAAGGGTTTCGACCTGCCGATGCTGCGGTTGATCGAAGCCATGCATAGCGGCACCGCCGGCGATCTGGAGCGCGCCGGGGCTTTGCTTGCCGACCTGCCGGCCGATCTGCCCGACCTGCCGTTCCAGCTCGCACGTCATCGGCTGCGCACCGGCGAGACCGGTGAGGCGGTCGAGCTTCTCGATGAAGCCCGGCGGCGACATCCCGAGGATGTGTCCGTCTGGGCGCTGACGGAAATCGCCTGGCGACTGGCCGGGGATCCGCGCCATGACTGGCTCGTCGGGCAGGGGGCGTTAACCGGCGCGATCGACCTCGACATGCCGACAGCGCAGATGACTGCCCTGGCCCGGTTGTTGCGGACATTGCACAGCGCCAATTCCCGGCCCGTCGGGCAGAGCGTACGCAGCGGGACGCAGACACGCGGCAACATCTTCGAACGCACCGATCCGGCCATCGTCGATCTGCAATCCCGGCTGGAACAGGCGGCGCGTACATTCTGGAACGCCCTTCCAGGCCAAGATCCCGCGCATCCCTTGCTGCGCTGGCGCGGCGCGGCGCCAAGCCTGGTCACCGGATGGTCGATCCGGATCTGCGGCGGCGGCTTTCATGTCAGCCATGTGCATCCCGGCGGCGCGTTGAGCTCGGCCTTTTATGTGGCGATACCCGGCAGTCTGGACGCCGCGCGTCAGGAAGGATGGATAGAGCTTGGCCGCCCGCCTGCGGATCTCCAGCTCGATCTTGAACCACTCCGCACTTTCGAACCGAAGCCGGGGCGACTCATCCTCTTCCCGAGTTATCTTTATCACGGAACCCGGCCGTTTGCAGACGGCGAAAGGC
>JBPOET010000376.1:0-2468 GCA_051251675.1 Parasphingopyxis sp.
CACCTGGACAAGCTCGATGTTGCCATAGCTACATTTGGCCTTGACGCCGGTGTTACCGGAGCAGGACAGCCCGGAGATGCGATCGATTCTTTTCTGGATGAGGCGCTGGTAGAGCGGCCATTCGAAATTTTCATGATTGCCGACCAGAGTCAGTACCGGGAAGTCGGAACCGAGGTAGGTGTTCAGGTGCTCCTCCCAGGTATTGGCCGTGTTCTCCTTGTATCCCAGATCTCCCTGGATGAGCAGAAGATCGGTGCCTTCATTGGCGACCAGGGATAGCACTGATTCTGCATGTTCCCCGACGCCCTGATCACCGATGAAGGCGACTTTGAGAGGGGCGGCGTGAGCGGCTGTGGCAAGCAATACGGAGGCGGACAGTGTCAACGTGATTGCGTGTGCCAAGCTACGTGACTTCGGTTTTTTGATATGACTCAAGGCTGGATCCTTGCTGTTTTCTGATAAAAGCGGCCTGCAAACTAACAGTCAATTCGTCTGGTTTCAGTTACAGGCTGGTATTGGTCTGAAGCAATACGCGTACCGATGGCTACATAGCCGTCGATGGCATGGGGGGTAACGTGAACCGTTTAGCGAATTTTGTGTGCGCTATCTGGCATGAGCGTCATTCCATTCTCGTGGAGGCAATTTCTCGGTCAGGGGGATGTTCACGTGGCAGGCGTACTCAGGTGAACCGCGGGCTGCGGCTCTCAGCCGATTCTTGCCGTTTCATGCGAGCGCCTGCCGATGAATTGCCGGCGAGGCTGAGCAGCTTGATTCTCTGCTCGTGCGGATCACGATAAAAGCACCGAATCAAAGATTACACGTCGGAAGTGTTCGCCTTGACGTGGCTTTCCTGTTGACACCTGCCGGCCTGTTACCCCAACATAGTGGGGTTCTGGTTCCTGCGGCATGCGCCGCAGGCTAAGAGGGAAGCTGGTGAAATTCCGGCACTGCCCCCGCAACTGTAAGTGACAAGCTGCAGCCCATGATCCACTGATGCTCGCATCGGGAAGGAGGGCCCAGGCGTTGGAGTCACGAGTCAGGAGACCTGCCAGGCATCGATGAAACCAAGGGCGGAGGGCCCTGGAGTTGCTTGCGTTGCCCGTTGCAGCGAAGTCTCGCCATGCCTTCCTTGCCGTAACACTTCGGGGACGAAGAGACATGAGCATCACCGTATATTCCAAGCCGTCTTGCGTGCAATGCACGGCGACCACCCGCGCCTTGCTGGCCAAGGGCCTGTCATTCAAGGTTGTCGATCTGACGCTGAATGAAGCCGCCCTTGAGCTGGTACAGACACTCGGCTACCGACAGGCGCCGGTAGTCGTGGCGGGCGAGAGTCACTGGGCCGGTTTCCGGCCGGACATGATCAACACTCTGGTGTGAGTCTTTGAGCGCGCTGCTCTACTACTCCAGCGCATCAGGCAACACAGAACGCTTCATCGGCAAGCTGAATCTGCCGGCAACTCGATTGCCGGTAGCCATTGACGCGCCTGTGCCTGCCATGGATTCACCTTTCGTGCTCATCTGCCCCACCTTTGCCGATGGCAAGGGACGCGGCGCTGTTCCCGGGCCGGTGATCCGTGCGCTCAATCATCCGGAAATTCGCCAGCAATTGCGTGGCGTCCTCGCGGCGGGCAATCGCAGCTTCGGGGCAACATTTGCCCTGGCTGGTGATGTCATCGCTCGCAAGTGTCAGGTGCCAGTCTTGTATCGATTCGAACTGGCAGGCACTCCTACCGATATTCAACTGGTCAGACAGGGACTCGAACGCTTTTGGACACAGCCATACTCGAACGAACGGTGAAGAGCGATGCTCCACCACTGGATTACCATGCATTGAACGCCATGCTGAACCTCTATGATGATGAGGGGCGCTTACAGTTCGATGCCGATCGCCAGGCGGCGCGGCAGTATTTCCTGCAGCACGTCAATCAGAACACCGTGTTCTTCCATTCGCTGGAGGAGAAGCTGCACTACCTGGTGGAGGAAGGCTATTACGAGGCGCAAGTGCTGGAGGCGTATTCGCCCGAGTTTCTGCAACAGATATGGCAGGCGGCGTTTGCTCACAAGTTCCGCTTCCCCACCTTTCTGGGGGCATTCAAGTACTACACCTCCTATACGCTGACCACGCGTGACGGCGCCCGCTATCTGGAACGCTATGAGGATCGTGTTGTCATGGTGTCCCTGTCGCTGGCGCGCGGTGATGAAGCCTTTGCGATGCGTCTGATGGAAGAGATCCTCAATGGTCGTTTCCAGCCGGCGACTCCGACGTTTCTGAACGCGGGCAAGGCGCAGCGAGGCGAGCTGATTTCCTGCTTTCTGCTGCGCCTGGAAGACAATATGGAGAGCATCGGACGCGGCATCAACTCGGCATTGCAGTTGTCCAAGCGCGGTGGCGGGGTGGCTCTGCTGTTGACGAACATCCGTGAGCAGGGTGCCCCCATCAAGGGTATCGAAAATCAGTCATCCGG
>JBPOET010000377.1:0-2448 GCA_051251675.1 Parasphingopyxis sp.
GGGTTGCCTACAAGGACAGCGAACCGGTGGCGGCGCAGCTCTGGCATGTTGAAAACGGCCATGCGACCATCCACAAGCTTGCCTATACGGAAAGCGCCAAATCATACTCACCCGGCTCGATCCTGAGCGAAGCTATGTTCCGTCATGTGATCGAACGGGATGCTCCCGCAATCATCGATTATGGGACAGGCAGCGAACCCTATAAAGCGGACTGGATGGACGCACCGCGACCGCTTTACCGATTGCAGCTCTATAACCCGCGCCGGCCTGCGGCCTGGCTGCCCTTGTTCCGGCACAAACTTTCTGGCCTTGTCCGCCGCTCAACAAGCCATTAGGCGGGCGCAATCGCAATGCAGGGGAATGTACATATGGCATCTGATAGCGCCGAAATGGTCGAAACGACGCTGCGGGCCGTGCTGGTCGATATTCTGGGCCTTGCGGAGGCGCAGGTGGCCGGATTCGATGACAGCACCGAATTGTTCGGCGCCATCCCCGAACTCGATTCCATGGCGGTGGCGGGTTTGCTGACCGAGATCGAGGATCGGCTCGGCATCTGGATCGAAGATGACGAATTCGAAACCGAAATGCTTGAAACCTTCGGCAATCTCCTCGCCTTCGCCAGGACCAAGGCGCTTCAGTGACCGTCCCCGCTCCGCGATTTTGGCACTATGAATCGCTGGGCATTGCTCAACCGGTCATGAGTTTCGGCCCTGACAGCGGTCCGCAACTGCTAATCGTTCCGCCGCTGTTCGAAGAGCTGAACCGGACCCGGAAACTGCTTTCCGATGTGATGCGCGTATTGGCTGCCCAGGGCATCGCGACCCATCTGCCCGATCTTCCGGGCACCGGAGAAAGCCAAACGGACCTTGCCGACACGGGCTGGGCCGATTGGCGTCATGCAACAGATGACGCCGCAAACGCCTCCCGGGCGAGCGCGGTTCTGGCGATACGGGGCGGATGCCTGCTGGATTGCGGAACGGGCTCATTGCCGTTGATGCGATTCTCGCCGGTCGAAGGAAAGCGCCTGATCCGCGATCTGATCCGTTCCCGAAGCCTCAACGACCCTGACTTCGACAGCGAAGCCCAGAAGGCGGTGTTCACCGATGGCCCTACCTTGCTGGGCGGATACCCAATCTCGGCTGCACTGGCCTGCGCCGTACGCGAGGCTGCTGTCGCGGATACCGACGCAGTAACAACGCTGCGTCTCGATACCGAACATGGTGACGCGGATAGCCAGATATCCGGTCCGCCCCTCTGGCGCCGGGCGGAACCCAGCGGCTCGCATGAGCTGACACAGGCGCTTTCGGCCACGATCAGGGAATGGATCGCCTGATGCGGACGCAATTCGCCTTTGACTGCGAAGGGGAGATCCTTGCAGGCGCGCTGGATGCCGCCGATGGCGCGATTGGCGTGCTAATCGTCACCGGCGGCGGCCAGACCCGTTTCGGCGCGCATCGCGGTTTTGCGCAGCTCGCGACTTTCCTGGCCAAGGCCGGTTATCCGGTATTGCGCTACGACCGCCGCGGCGTTGGCGACAGTTCCGGTGAGGATCCCGGCTTTGAAGCAAGCGCGCCGGATTTGTCAGCTGCGGCCGCCGCCTTTCGCAAGCAGGTGCCCAACTTGGCCCATATCGTCGGCTTCGGGCTGTGCGACGGCGCCACAACTTTATGCCTTCATCACCAGGATTGCGGCATCGATGCCATGCTGCTTGCCAATCCCTGGGTTGTGGAAGCGGCGGCGAACGAGCCTCCGCCCGCAGCTATCAAGAGCCATTATCGCGACCAGCTGTTGAGTTTTGCCGGATGGAAGCGCCTGCTCACGGGCGGAATCAACTACCGCAAAGCGATTTCCGGCGTCTTGAAACTTGCAAAACCGCGCAAAGTGGAGGGCAGTTTGGGTCAGCGCGTGGCGACTGCCCTCGCAGCATCCGACGCACCAGCGCACATCATTCTCGCCAAGGATGACGCCACGGCGATCGGTTTTGATGACGAATGGCGCAACGGTGCTTTGGCGGCACTCTCAGGCGAATCCCGGTTCAGCTGCGATATTATTGAGACGGACGCCCACAGCTTCGCGCGCGATGGCGATTTCGAGCGCTATTCGGACAGCTGCCTCAGCGCCCTGAAGCGCTTCGAAGCTACGCTTTAGCTCTGTTCGAATTCGGTTTCGGCGAAGAATTTCTCGGCATCGAGCGCGGCCATGCAGCCGGTTCCAGCAGCCGTAACCGCCTGCCTGTAGACTTTATCCATGACATCCCCGCACGCGAATACGCCGGGAACGCTGGTCCGCGTGCTGCCCGGTTCGACCTTGATATAATTGTCGGCGTCGAGCTCGATATGGCCTTTGAACAGGGCCGTAGCCGGATCATGACCGATGGCGACAAAGCCACCTTCCGCAGGGATTTGCGTGATTTCACCGGTTTTCGTGTCCTTCAGGTCGATCGCAACC
>JBPOET010000378.1:0-2443 GCA_051251675.1 Parasphingopyxis sp.
ACATTCTGGCTGATGCACGCTGGCTTCGCCGTCGTATCGGGCGTCTGCTTCATCCTGTTCAAGCTGATCGCCGGCCGGTTATTGGCCAGCGATGGCAGCGATGCGGAGGCGATGGCCACCGCTACCTAGCTAGAAGCGCAGTTCGACACCGCCAAGGATCGTCTGCGGCTTGCCGGGGCGCAGGCCCGCGGGGCGCCGCGCCACGGCATATTCTTCGTCGAACAGATTGTCGACACGCGCGAACAGGCCGATCTGGTCGCTGACGGCGAACCGCGCGGCCAGGTCGAAGACCCAGCGGCTCGGCACACGCTCAAGCATTGGAATCGCTCCCTGCCCGGCTTCCGTCCGTACCGAGCTGACATAATTGCCACCAAAGGTCAGCGCCATCCGGTCGCTCTCGATACCCGCCGACAGATAAAGCTGATGCTCGGGGATATATGGGAGCGAGTCCCCGGCAACGACATTGCCGAAAAAGTTGGAATTGAACGTCTGTTGGAACTCGGCATCGGTGTAGGTATACACAGCGCGAACCGGGACCCGGAACGTTTCGTTGATCGGGAAGGCGCCAGCGACGACGGCCTCGAGGCCAAGCACATCGACCTCGCCGCCGTTGAACTGATCCCCGATATCGCCGGCCGTGCAGCCGGTCGCGTTGGTGCAATCGCCCAGCAGGTTCGAATAGTCGTTGAAGAAACCGATGGCCGAGGCTTCCCAGTTGCCCCGTGCGAAACGAATGCCCGCTTCATAGTTCCAGCTCTTTTCAGGATCGGCAGCCGAACCCGGGCCGGGCGGCGAGAAACCGCGGCTGAAGCTCGCAAGCAGCAACAGGCCTTCGTCGAGTTCATAGGTAACGCCGAGCGCGGGGAGCACAGCCTCGACAAAATTCCGGCGGACCCGCGTGGGCCCTGCCGAACGAGACGGGTCGGCTGTGGAGTAATCGATCCGCGTCAACTGCACGCCTTCATAGCGCAGACCCGGCGTTACGGTGAGCGGCCCTGCCTGGATGACGTTCTGGATATAGAAGGCAAAGGCATTGGCCTGTGCCTGCCGGTTGGCGTTGCTGCCGAGCGGGTCGACGGACGTACGGACGAGCTGGCCGTTCAACATCTGGAAGCGCTCGTAATTCTGGAGCCGGTCTTCCTCATCCTCGTGATAGCGGGCGGAGACGGTCAGCACATTCTCCACCGACCCGATTTCCCAGGGCAGCGTCATCGCGGTCTGGAGGCCGAAGCTGTAATATTCGCGGCTATTGTTGCGAAGGCGCAGGGCATCGGGCGCCGTGTCCGCCTCTCCGCGCAAGACAGCAAGGCCAAGATCGCTCGATGCGGTGCCCGGATTGCTGAAGAAACTGTTCGGGCTCACAAAGCCGTTGCCATCGCCGATGTTGAGATTTTCGAGCTTGAACCAGTTGCGGGAGAATTCATTGTAATAGGCCACGGTTTCGAACTGGGCGCGCCCTGCCTCGATCGTGTGGGTCAGCTGATACTGATAATGGTCGGACGCAAAATTGTCGGCCGCGCTCGCCGCATAACGGCGAAACGGATCGGTTGCGAAATCCGCATCAGACAGGCCGAGATAGGTTTCGTTGGCCTCGCGATTGGTATGGCCGAACTTGAATTCAAGGCTCATCGGCGTTGCCGCGCCGGCCGGCGTTTGCCAGCGAAGCCGGGCGAGATAATCCTCTACCTCAAATCCGGTGTCGCCGCCGCCGTCAAGCTCTTTGAAGCCGTCGCTGCCCGACTGGTAGGTTTCGACGAGCGCAGAAAACTGGCCGGCCGTGCCGCCCGCCCAGCCATGCACGACATAATTGCCATCCTCGCCGATCTGACCGGAAAGATAGCCCGCGTAGGGCGCGTCGGGGATCTGCGTTGAGCGCAGGTTTATCGCGCCGCTGATCGTGCGGGGGCCGTAGCGAACCGCCTGGGCGCCCTTCACGACCTCGATAGACTGCATCCGTCCGATCTGCGGGAAATAATAGGCTGCAGGCGCCGCATAGGGCGCGGGCGCGATCAGCACGCCATCTTCCATCAGGGTGATGTTCGAAGAACGCTCAACCGAGCTGCCGCGCAAACCGATATTGGGAAAGAGGCCTGCCCCGTCCTCCTCCTGCAGGTTGACGCCGGGAACCTGGCGCAGGATCCGGTTGGCATCGCCATAGCGAAACGATGCCAGCGCATCCTGATCGAGTACGGTGACCGAGCCCGGCACGGCGAAAGGATCGAAACGATTGCCGATCACGAGAATCGACTGGATGGAAGACGGGTCGGCGTCCGCCGCCGCAGCGGCAGCAGCGGTGGTAGTCGCCACGGCTCCGGAACTGTCTTGCGAAACTTCCGCCTGGGCCGGATTTGCCAACATGGCCGCTACGGCAAGAAAAGACGTCGACACCGTGATACGCACACATATTCCCCTACAAATGCTCTAATGCAGGAGGCGGTTACAC
>JBPOET010000379.1:0-2439 GCA_051251675.1 Parasphingopyxis sp.
CTTCGATTCCGCGGTCGAGGATTATGTGAACCAGGAAGATATCTATGCCGGATATCTGCTGGGGCGCTGGGACAGCGATACGGTGCGTATCATCGGCGGAGTGCGCGTCGAGCACACTGAAAACGATATCAGCGCCAACCTGACCGAGCTGGTCGAGGAGGGCGCAACCTTTAACGGCGTAGTGCTCGACGACGACATGGTGTTCATCAGCCCCAACCGCTTCACCCGCAGCTATACCGACTGGCTGCCGAGCCTGAACCTGCGCTTCGAACCTGTCGAGAGTCTTGTGCTGCGTGCTGCCGGCTATCGGAGCATCGTGCGCCCCAATCTATCCGATCTTGCGCCCCGCTTTGCGGTGGAGGAGAATGACGATGACGAACGCGAGGGCGAGTTCGGCAACCCCGATCTCGTGCCATACGAAAGCTGGAATTTCGACGCGTCAGCCGAATATTATTTCAGCTCCAACGGCGCGATTTCTGCCAATATATTTTACAAGGATATCAGCAACTTCATCGTCGATTTCAATGATGGAGACGGAGGGACGTACAACGGGATCGTGTATGATGAGGCCGTGATCCCGATCAACGGCGAGAGCGCGGATATTTTCGGCATAGAGTTCAGCTTTTCCCAGGCTTTCACCTTCTTGCCGGATCCGTTCGACGGACTGCTCTTCAACTTCAACTATACCTATACCGACGCCGAGGGGACGGTACTGGATGAGGATAATATCCCGCGCAGTATTCCACTGCCTTCTTCCTCGCAAAACACCTTCAATGTCGTGCTCGGCTATGAGAAGGGGCCGTTCAGTGTCCGTCTCGCGGGAACCTATCGGGACAGATATCTCGACGAGCTGGGTGGGCTTCCCGAAGAGGACCGTTATGTCGATGAGCATTTCCAGCTTGACGCCAGCGCCCGGTTCAACGCGACCGAAAATCTCCAGTTCTTCTGGGAATGGATCAACATCACGGACGAACCCTATTTCGCCTATCAGAACTACAACGGCAGTCGCCGGCTTCTCCAGTATGAGGAGTATAGCTGGACGATGAAATTCGGCGCGCGGATGCGTTTCTGATGGGAGTTTCCGGTATGAAAACCATAGTTTCGGTATCCGCGTTGGCGGCGTTGCTTGCGGGCTGCGCAACCACGCCGCCGCCCGATCCGGCCCGCGGGGTACCGGTATTTGCATCCGGCCAGACCGCACCCGTCGCCAGTCGTGACGATGCAGCGGACGATCCGGCGATCTGGGTCAATGCGGCCGATCCGGCGCAAAGCCTGATTATTGGCACCGACAAGCAGGCCGGGCTGTATGTTTATGGCCTGGATGGCGCGGTGCAGGCCTTTGCCGAGGCGGGCCGCGTCAACAATGTGGATCTGGCGACCGGCATATCCCTTGGCGGCGAGGAGGCGATTATCGTCGCGGCCAGCGATCGCAACGATATGGTTATGGCTCATATCGCCCTCTACCGCCTGAACACTGATCCTGTTGCGCTGGAACCGATTGGCCGCGTGCCCGCAGGGCCGGGCGAAGGTTATGGATTCTGCATGGGGCAAATGGCCGACGGCGGTTTGCATGCTTTCGTCAACACGACCGACGGCGCGATCTACGATGTCGAGATCATGCTAGAGGGCGAGGAGGTGTCGAGGCTCGTCCAGACATTGCGCGTACCGAGCCAGCCCGAGGGTTGTGTCGTCGATACGCAGGCGGGAGCATTGTATGTCGGGGAAGAAGCGGCTGGCATCTGGCGTTTCGATCTTGGCACCGGTGAAGGAGCATTGGTCATTCCGGCCGATGGCGAGCGGATCGTGCCCGATGTCGAGGGCATCGCCATCGGGCGGAGGGGACAGCACGGTTATCTTGTAGCTTCGAGCCAGGGCGATAGCGCGTTCGCCGTCTATAGCCTGCCTGACTATCGCTATGCCGGGCGTTTCTATGTCGCTGACGGTGAGGCGACCGACGGCGTGACGGAGACGGACGGGATCGCGATCAGCCTTTCCGATCTGGGCCCGGCCTTTCCCGAAGGCCTGATGGTCGTGCAGGACGGGATGACGCCAGCAGGCACGCAGAATTTCAAGCTGATCGACTGGCGCCGGATACGAGCGGCTCTGGGGCTGGACTAGATATCCCGGCTCCCGCGCAGGCGGGAGCCGGTTATTCTATCTCCCATCGCCCGGTTCGATCGTCGCTTCCTGCACGAACTCGCCTGGTGTGTCGCGTCCATGATCCCTGCCGGCCGCGCGGTTGCCCTTGGCGATGGCAAAGACGACGCCCGACAGCGCAACAATCGCCACGATATTGGGGAGCGCCATTGCGGCGTTCGAGATATCGCCGAGACGCCAGACCAGTTCCAGCGGAGCAAAGGCGCCGATGAAGATCACGACGCACCAGAGTATACGCCAGATAGTGTGGAGAATCTTCTCGCCCGCCAGGCTTGCTCCGGG
>JBPOET010000038.1:0-10152 GCA_051251675.1 Parasphingopyxis sp.
TCTTCACTGTCTTCGCCTTCGGCTCGAAGTGACCAAATCTTCGCAAAAACTGCAGTGCTGACATCGATAGATCTGATCTTGGACATGACCAGACAATAGCAGAACTTTTAAGAACTATCTAGAACTAATTCAGGTCCTAAAGCCTCTACCCCATCTTCCGCTGGGTCTTGCCATAGCGCATCTTCCGGGTGCCCGGTCGGCCCTCGGTCGCGCGGCCCTTGGGCGCGGCGATCTGGTCGTCTGACGGGATGCCGAGTTCGTCGGCTTCGAGCTTGCGGATCTGGTCGCGCAGGCGACCTGCTTCCTCGAACTCCAGGTCCCCGGCGGCGGCGCGCATGCGTTTTTCGAGATCCTCGATATAGGCCCGCAGGTTGTGGCCCCTAAGATCTTTGGCTCGATTGTTCACCTCATCATCGCCGGTCGGGACGGTCACACTGTCTTTGGATGCCGTGTGCGCGACGATATCGGCAATATTGCTCTTGATCGTGGTCGGCGTGATCCCGTGTTCGAGATTATATTCGCGCTGCTTCTCGCGCCGCCGGTCGGTCTCGGCGATGGCGCGTTCCATCGATCCCGTCGTCCGGTCGGCATAGAGGATCACCCGGCCTTCGACATTGCGCGCGGCGCGCCCGATCGTCTGGATCAGCGAGGTTTCGGAACGCAGAAAGCCTTCCTTGTCGGCATCGAGGATGCACACCAGCCCGCATTCGGGAATGTCGAGCCCCTCGCGCAGCAGGTTGATACCGACAAGCACGTCATAAACGCCGAGCCGTAAATCGCGGATCAGTTCGATCCGCTCCAGCGTCTCGACATCCGAATGCATATAGCGGACCTTGAGGCCCGCCTCGTGCATGAACTCGGTCAGGTCCTCGGCCATCCGCTTGGTCAGCGTCGTGACGAGCGTGCGATAGCCCTGCTTCGCGGTTTCACGGCATTCGTTTATGCAATCGTCGACCTGCTCTTCCACCGGGCGGATGAACACCGGCGGGTCGATAAGGCCGGTCGGGCGGATCACCTGTTCGGCGAAGACGCCGCTCGTCTGCTCCATCTCCCAGGGACCCGGCGTCGCCGAAACGCAGACGGTCTGCGGGCGCATCGCATCCCATTCGTTGAAGCGCAGCGGCCGGTTGTCGATGCAGCTCGGGAGCCGGAAGCCATATTCGGCCAGGGTCAGCTTGCGGCGATGATCGCCCTTGGACATCGCCCCGACCTGCGGGATCGTCTGATGGCTTTCATCGACGAAGAGCAGCGCATTGTCCGGCAGATACTCAAACAGCGTCGGCGGCGGCTCGCCGGGGAGGCGGCCGGTAAGGAAGCGCGAATAATTCTCGATGCCCGCGCAGCTGCCGGTTGCGGCGATCATCTCCAGATCGAAATTCGTGCGCTGCTCCAGGCGCTGCGCCTCCAGGAGCATGCCCGCGTCCTGAAGCTCTTTCAGCCGCACCTCAAGCTCGCGCCGGATCGCGCCCATCGCCTGCTTCATCGTCGGTCCGGGCGTCACATAATGCGAATTGGCAAAAACCCGGACCTTGTCGAGCGCCGCGCCCTTCTTGCCGGTCAGCGGATCGAATTCGACAATCTCCTCGATATCGTCGCCGAACATCGAGATGCGCCAGGCCATATCCTCATAATGGGAGGGGAAGATTTCGAGATTGTCGCCGCGCACGCGGAAATTGCCGCGCGCAAAGGCCGCGTCGTTGCGCTTGTACTGGAGCGAGACGAGCTTGCGGATGATATCGCGCTGATCGACGCTCTGCCCCTTTTTGATGTCGAAGGTCATCGCCGAATAGGTTTCGACCGAGCCGATGCCGTAGAGGCACGACACCGAGGCGACGATCAGGACATCATCCCGTTCCAGCAGCGCGCGCGTCGCCGAATGGCGCATCCGGTCGATCGCCTCGTTCACCGAGCTCTCTTTTTCGATATAGGTGTCGGAGCGCGCGACATAGGCCTCGGGCTGGTAATAGTCGTAATAGGAAACGAAATATTCGACCGCATTGTTCGGGAAGAACTGCTTGAACTCGCCATATAGCTGCGCCGCAAGGATCTTGTTCGGCGCGAGCACCAGTCCCGGCCGCTGCAGCGCCTCGATGACCTTGGCCATGGTGAAGGTCTTGCCGGACCCGGTAACGCCGAGCAGTACCTGATCCTTCTCGCCCGCCAGCGCCGTATCGACAAGTTCCTTGATGGCCGTCGGCTGGTCGCCGGACGGCTCATAATCGGAAACAAGCTCGAAACGCTTTCCGCCCTCCGCCTTTTCCGGGCGGGCCGGGCGATGGGGAACGAACCCGCCATCGGTTTCGGGCTCTTCAAGGCCGGTTCGGATCGCAATTGCCATGGATTGGGATATGGCGGGGCACAGGCGGTTTCGCAACGGTGCGCGGGCCGCGACGGGCGCGTCTCCTGACATTGGAAAAGGGGCGTCTGCGGTTACGGATAGTGCTTGCGTCTTTTCTCCGCCTTCGCCAGTGTCCACGCCAAGGGTCGGCACTATCCCCAGTTTTTGATACCAAGAGGTAATTCAACATGAAGAGATTTTTGATGGCGGCAGCGCCGCTTGCGCTGCTTGGCGCTTGTTCCGGTGGTAGCACCGGCGGCAGCGACGGCCTTCAGGCCGGCGAATGGACGATGACGAGCCGGATAGACGAAATCACGCTGGCCGGCATGCCGGAAGAAATGGTCAACCAGATGCGCGAGCGGGCCAATGAGCAGCCTCCCAACATTAACTGCCTCACCGAAGAAGATGTCGAAAACCCTGTCGAGGGCATGTTCGCAAACAGCGAGATGGGCGACGATTGCGATTTCGGCGACTCCGCTTTTGAAGACGGCGTCATCAATGTGAATGCAACCTGCCAGGGCCCGGAAGGCCAGGGCGTAGCGAACCTCTCGGTGCAGGGCACCTACACCGCCACGACGATGCAGGCGGAGCTTTCGGTGAATGTCGAAGGCGGTCCATCGGAAATGAGCATGTCCAGCACGCTGAGCGCCGAGCGTACCGGCGAATGCGCGGCGGAGCCGGAGCCTGTTGCGGCCACCGCCGAAGAGGAAGAATAGCCGCATAATGCGAGCAAACGGCGTCGTCACGGTCCCCGGGATCGCGGCGGCGCTTTTCCATTGCACTAGCGCGCGGCATTGATGCTGCAATCCAGCCCGCCTATCAGGGGCCCACGCAACACCGCACTGATGAGAGGACATGAAATGAAGAAATCCCGTTTGAAAACCCTGTTTGCCTTTGCCGCACCGATTGCGCTGCTTGGCGCCTGCTCCTCGGGCGGCGATGCCGATACCGACGGCGACGGCGAAATCTCCAGCGAGGAAGCCCAGGCCGAGGTGGAGAGTGCCGGCATCAGCATCACCCCTGGCCAGTGGGAATCGACCGTACAGCTTACCGAATTCGATATGCCGCAAATGCCAGAAGAAGCGCGCGCGATGATGCAGCAGCAGATGGGCACCGCGCACACCAGCACATCGTGCATCACGCCGGAGGAAGCCGCCAATCCTGAAGCCAATATGTTCGGCGACGACAATGACGACTGCACCTATACCGATTTCACCATGTCGGGCGGCAATATCCTGATTGCCGGTTCCTGCCAGACGCAGGGCATGCCCGGCGCAACGAGCATGCGGATGGAAGGCAGCTATACGCCGACCAGCTATGACATGACGATGAACATGAACATGGAGTCCGGGCCTGCCGGACCGATGAGCATGGCCGGACAGGTCACCGGCCGCTTTGTAGGACCGGACTGCGCGGCAGACGCCGACTAGCGGGTTGCAAGTCATGAAGCGGCGCGCCGTTGATAGCGCGCCGCTTCATCACTAGGGTGAGAGCCGACGCAGCGGCTACAGATGGGGGGCGATGATGGCGCAGGATAATGATGAAGCAGCACCAGGCCGCAGGCCCGTTGCCTTTATCAGCCATCACAGCTCCCAGGAAAAAACCGCCCGCCATCTAAAAACCGTGCTCGAACGCAACGGCGTCACCGGCTGGATGGCGCCTGACGATATCGATCCCGGCGTCGCCTTCGACCAGGCGATCATAGAGCAGGTCGAACGCTCGGACCTGATCATCCTGCTGTTCTGCTCCAAGTCCGATCAGTCGCGCCATGTGAAGCGCGAGCTGATGATGGCGGAAAACAACAAGAAGCTCATCTATCCGGTGCGGCTGGAGGATATAGACGCCAAGGGCCTCGCCTATTGGCTCAACGATTATCAGTGGATCGACTGGATCGATCGGCGCGATGCGACGATCCAGAAAATGATCGAGACCGTGAAAAAACAGGTCGGATACGAAGACGTCGAAGACCATGCCGTTCCCGCTGAGGATGCCGAGGCCGATACACCGGGCGATACTCCGCCGGTTGGCCTGATGGGCGGAGACGGCGGGGCAGCGGACGGGCCGCCCCGCTTCGCCGGAATCCCGCTCAACCGCAATGGCTGGATCGCCATTGGCGGGGTCGCGGTGCTCGCCGCCATACTCCTCGGCCTTGCGGTCAACGCGCTGACAAGCAATTCCGTCGACAATGTACGGCCCGGTCGCTGGCAGACCAGCTATGTCGTGGACCGGATTCTCGAACGGCCCGACACCAATGTCATGAGCCAGGCACAGCTCGACACTTTTCTCGCCAATTTCGAATCCAACAGCGCCATCCAGTGCATCACCGAGGCGGATTCCCGCTCACCGGGCAACGACTTTTTCGATCCCGAGCGCGAGAATAATTGCGCGATGAGCAACCTGACATGGGAGAATGGCCGTTTCCGCGTGCAGCTGGAGTGTGAAGCGCCCAATCTGGACGGCATCACCCTGAATATCTGGATGCGCGGAACCTATGCCGAAGAGAATATGGAAACCGAGGCAGAATATGCCTGGATCGATAATGCATCGAACGAACTGCGCATCGTCGCCAATCAGAGCGCACGCTATCTCGGCCCCTGCGAGTGACGTTCGGGCGGTATAGATGAGCGACGAGCCGCCGGGAACCGAAGACGCGCCCCGGCCGGTTGCCTTTATCAGCCATCACAGCTCTCAGGAGCAGACGGCGCGCCATCTGAAGACGATCCTCGAACGCAACGGAATTACCGGCTGGATGGCCCCCGACGATATCGAACCGGGCGTATTGTTCGACAAGGCGATCGTCGAGGGGGTCCGACAGTGCGACGTGATCGTGCTGCTGTTCTGCTCCAAGTCCGATCAATCGGATCATGTACGGCGCGAGCTGACGCTCGCCGTCGACAATAAGAAAATGATATATCCGGTGCGGCTGGAAGATATCGACGCGGAGGGCCTTGCCTATTGGCTGAGCGGTTATCAATGGGTCGACTGGCTGGATCGCCGCGACGCCACGATCCAGCGCCTGGTCGACACGATCAAGATCCAGGCCGGAGATGGCGTGGCGGAAGGATCGGCGGCCCATCGGGCGGGACGCCCCAAACGCGCCGTCGGCAGGTGGGCGCTTTGGCTGGGCGGCGGCGCTGCCGTCGCGGTCGCAGCGCTGGCCGCCGGCTGGTATCTGCTCGGCGACGAAGAGGATGCCGGATTCAAGATATTGACCGGCAGCTGGACTCGCGAATTGACCGCCCATGCCCCCGTCGGGGCCGAGGACGAAGCGGAAGCCCGGGCCCTGTTCGCCAGTCTCGACCTTGGATCGGCGAGAGGCTGTATCGGGGCCATCGAGTCCACCAATCCCGGCATCTCCTTCTTCGATCTCGATGGCCGCAACAATTGCTCGATGGAGCAGTTTTCACCCGGCGACGATTCCAAGATGCTGGCCGAATTCACCTGCCGCCCCGCAGTGCTGGACGGCGCGACCGTAACATTCGCGCTCGATGTAGCGCCCGAGCGAAACACGAAGATCCTGGCCGATGGCAATCTGACGGTACGGGATAGCGCGGGCGGGCAAAGCCTTTATGAAGTGGAATTCCACTATTTCTACTCGGGGAAAGAGTGTTGATCCCGGATACGCAATGAAAGGCAAATATAATGATTGGCTATGCAACAGTTGGTACCAATGATCTGGAAAAGGCGCGCGGCTTTTACGATGCGCTGATGGGAACCGTCGGCGCAAAACGGCTGATGGCGATGGACGAAGGCTTCACGGCCTATGGCAAAAATTTCGGCGAGCCTATGATCTGTGTCACCCCACCCCATAACGGTGAAGCGGCGCAGCCTGGCAACGGGACGATGATTGCGATGCAGGCGGCGAACCGTGCGGAAGTCGATGCACTTCATGCAAAAGCGATGGAATTGGGCGCTGCCGACGAAGGCGCACCCGGCGTACGCGGCGATGAAGGCGAGCAGGCCTTTTACGGTGCCTATTTTCGCGACCTCGACGGGAACAAGCTGTGCGCTTTTAAGATGGGTCCTGCGGACCAATAGTCAGGCTTATTATCTGTCAGAAATTCGCTAGCGAAATCGCAAGCTTGCTGTCAGGCTCACCCTAGCGGTTGAGCGCCGCACCGCCCCTCTCCCCCACGAGTGTACCCTGATTGGGAGGCCGGGTGGGGGAGAGGGCGGAGTTGGCACAGGCTTCCGTGGCGCAAAGCGTCATCGGATGTAATCGGAGGGCGGTGCGGCGACGTTGCGCAAGCAACGTTCTGACAAAAATCTGGCAAACTAGTCCAGATCCCGGATCTGAGGCGTTGCCGCGCAGCGCTCCACCTCCGCCTCGTCCAGCTCGGGCGTCTCCCGTACGGGCGGAATATCGAAACGCTGGCCATGGCGGACGGCGCGGAAAAAGCCGTGCTCCACTCCGGCGCAGTCCTGCAGCATGTGAAGCATGCGGGCCGGCGTCCAATAGCCTTCCCAGCTCAGGCGAAACGTGCCCCAATGGATGCCGATGGAAACCGGTCGGCCAAGCCGGTTCCAGACCTGCATCGCGTGCATCGGGCCGATATGGCTGCCGCTCCAGTCCTGCCCCCGCCGGAACCGGAACGCGCCGATCGGGATGAAAGCGAGCCGCACCGGGCCATGGGCTGCCGCTTCTTCCGGCCAGCGCATGTCGCCCGGGCCCGTATCGCCGCCAAAGAAAATATTACCCGAAGGCGTCGTGATGACGAAGCTCGACCAGAGCGCCCGGTTGCGGTCGACACCCCAGCGCGACCCCCAGTGATGGTTGCGCGTGACGATGACCGACACCTCGGGCGACACCTGGACTCTCCCGCCCCAGTCGCGGGTCACGGCCTCGGCGCCGGCCTGCGCGATCACAGTGTCATTGCCAAGGCTGGTGACGATCATCGGCCGATCGCGCTCCCATAACCGCCGCAGGGTTTCCAAGTCGAGATGGTCATAATGGTTATGGCTGATCACGACGAGGTCGATCGGTGGCAGGTCCTCGAACCGGACGCCGGGCTCGGCAACGCGCCGCGGACCTATCCCCTGCACTGGGGAGGCATAGTCCGACCAGATCGGATCGGTGAGAATGTTGAGGCCCTGCGTCTGGATAAGCGCCGAGGCATGGCCGACCCAGGTCGTCACCATCCGGTCTCCCTCGACCCGTTCGTCGGGAACGGTCGGATTGACGGAAACATGCCGGGGCCAGGCGGGGCGGTCGTCGCCCAGAACGAGCCGCAACAGGAAGCTGCCGCGCCGCGGGTTGCTTCTGCGGGAAGGGTCGCCGGTCCATTCGCCCTCGCCCTCGTCGGGATTGGTAAAATGCGCGCCGTCGAAATGCGCGGTGACCGGTCCCCGATAATAGATCCGGTCGAGAAAGGGCGGGACGACGACCGGCAGCAGCAGGATCGCGATCATCGCGAAAAGCAGGCCGGTGAAAACCCATCGGAAGAAGCGCCTGATCATGATCCAGACGCCTAGCGCTTGATCTTGGGAAGGCCAAGGCCGAGACAGGGCCGATGGCCGAAGCGAATGATGAAACGAACGATATGCGGGCAAGGCTGATCGCCCTGCGCGCCCAGCTGTCCGGCGAGGATGCCGGCGCGGCCGAATGGCGCAAGCCGGTCGCGCTGGACCAGCAGAGCGTGGGACGGCTATCGCGCATGGATGCGATGCAGCAGCAGCACATGGCAGAGGCCGAGGCGCGGCGCCGAAAGTCCGATATCGCGCGCATCGATGCCGCGCTGGAGCGGATCGAAGACGGCGAGTTCGGCTGGTGCCTGAGTTGCGGCGAGGCAATCGCCGAAAAACGGCTGGAGATCGACCCCATGGCGACGCAGTGCATTGCATGCGCTTCCTGACGCTCGGCGCACTCGCGCTGCTGGCTGGCTGCGACGAACCAGCGGAACCACCGCGCGAACTGCGCAGCGGAACCACCGTTTCCGGCCATTTCGGGCCCGAAGGGACGATTTCCGAAGATGTCAGCGGCCTTGCCTGCGACTGGCAGCGCGGCGGCGACAGCATGCGCTGCCTGGCCATCGAGGATGAGGGGGATTCGGCACAATGGACAAGCTTCAACGGCACCGTTCTGGCGGCGGGCCAGCGTTTCGGCCTGCGCGAAGGCGGCGCTCCGCTGGGTACCGCGCCGCGCGATATCTGCGATGAATATGATCCTGAAAGCCGCGAAGTGGATGGCGAGGCGGCGGCCTATAGCGACGGCGTATTTTATGTGACCGGCTCGCATGGCTGTGCCCGGAACAGCAACGATTTCCGCCCGGCCAGCTTTATCGTTGCGCGCATTGCGCCGGACGAACCCAGTGGCCCGATCGTGCCGGGCGCGGTCGCCATCACCACAAGCCACCGGCTCGCCGGGATGATGCAGCAGGACGAAACGCTCGCGCCCTATTTCGGCGCCTCGCTCTACGATGCCAACGGGCTCAATATCGAAGGGCTGGCCGTGGATGGCGACAGAATGATCTTCGGCCTGCGCGCGCCCAGCATCGACGGCCATGCCTATCTGTTCGAGACGAGCGCCACCGCGCTCTTCTCGCACCGGATCGCCGGAAGCGGGCGCTCTCTCACTGTGCCGCTCGGCCGCGATGCAGGCATTCGCGATCTCGCCTTCCTGCCAGACGGGCGCCTGCTCATCCTGTCCGGCCCCGCCCAGGATCAGGACGTGCCCTACCGCATCCACCTGCGTGCAACCGATGGCGCATTATCGACGCTTGCCATCCTCGACCCCGCCGGGAGCAGCAAGCCCGAAGCGATCGCCATTGTTGGTCTGGAGGGGCGGTCGCTGTCCCTTCTGCTGTTGTTCGACAGCGCCGCGGACGGCGCGCCGGAACCGCTGGCGCTACGCCTCCCGCGCTAGGAAGCCTGCGCCTCGACTCTCGCCGAAAGCTGCCGCAAGATGGCGGGAAAAATGGCGGGGAGAGGAACGGATGAGCGCAGGACAGATGGATGTGGCGATTGTGGGCGCGGGATTTTCCGGCCTCTATTTGCTCCACACATTGCGCGAAATGGGGCTGTCGAGCCGCGTGTTCGAAGCCGGCGGCGATGTCGGCGGCACCTGGTACTGGAACCGCTATCCCGGAGCGCGCTGCGATATCGAAAGCGTGGAATATAGCTATAGCTGGTCGGAAGAGCTGGAACAGGAATGGAACTGGTCCGAACGCTATTCGACCCAGCCGGAGATCCTCGCCTATATCAACCATGTGGCCGACCGGTTCGATCTGCGCCGCGATATCCGATTCAACACGCGGGTAGAAGCGGCCACCTATGACGAAGGCGCCAATCTCTGGACGGTGAAACTCGATAGCGGCGAGAGCGTCTCGGCGCGCCATGTCGTGATGGCAACGGGCTGCCTTTCCTCTCCCAACCTGCCCGAGATACCGGGCATGGAGGATTTCGAGGGACCGGCCTATCAAACCGGCCTCTGGCCGCACGAGGGCGTCGACTTTACCGGCCAGAAAGTGGGCGTGATCGGCACCGGATCGAGCGCGATCCAGTCGATCCCGGTCATCGCCGAACAGGCCGCCGAGCTTGTCGTTATGCAGCGCACGCCCAATTTCGTCGTACCCGCGCATAACCGACCGCTCGGCGCCGACGAGATCGCCGAGGCCAAGGCCCGCTACCCGGCCCTGCGCGCGCAGGCGCGCGACGAGGCGGCGGGATTTCTCGGCTCGACCGTCGCTACCGAAACGACGGCGCTCGACACGCCAGAAGCCGAGCGCACGGCCGAGTTCCAGAAGCGCTGGGATCGCGGCGGGCTCAGCTTCATGGCGAGCTATCCCGATATCGGCATGGTGATGGAAGCCAATGAT
>JBPOET010000380.1:0-2432 GCA_051251675.1 Parasphingopyxis sp.
GCTGAACATCGGCGACTTGCTGGGATTGGTGGTCACTCCGATGATCAGCGTGTCGACCAGCTTCGCGCCGCGCCGGATAATATCCATATGGCCCAGCGTAATCGGGTCGAACGTTCCGGGATACACTCCCACTCTGTTGGCGCCCATCAATGCGTCCTTTCAATCGAGAATCGGGCAATGGCGCGCAGCATGTCTGCCTCCTCGCCAAAGTCCCGCAAATGGTCAATCGCCTGTTCGACGAGCATCTCGGCCTGCTGCCGCGCCCGTTCCAGCCCAAGAAGCGATACAAATGTAGCTTTTCCGGCATCCGCATCCTTGCCGACCCGCTTGCCCGTTTCCTTCTCGTCGCCGGTTTCGTCGAGCAGATCGTCGGCGATCTGGAACGCCAGCCCGAGATCGCGGGCATAGCCCCGCAAATGGGTCCGGCTTTCAGGCGGAATGCGCGCCATGATACAGGCCGCTTCGAGGCAGAAACCGATGAGCGCGCCGGTCTTGAGCTGCTGGAGGCGGGTCACGGCCGGAAGGTCCAGTTCGCGATGCTCGGCCTCCAGGTCCATCATCTGGCCGCCGCCCATGCCGGAGGGCCCGCTGGCCAGCGCAAGAGCGGACATCAGTTCCGCGCGGACAAAGGGATCGCTGTGTGTCGCCTCATCGCCGAGAATTTCGAACGCCAGCGCCAACAGGCAGTCGCCGGCCAGCACCGCAGTCGCCTCATCGAACGCCTTATGCACCGTGGGCTTGCCGCGGCGCATATCGTCATCGTCCATGCAGGGCAGATCGTCGTGAATCAGCGAATAGACGTGGATACATTCCACTGCAAAACCGGCGCGCATCGCGCTGTCCCGATCGACGTTGAAGGCTTCGCACGCCGCAACGACGAGCATGGGCCGCAACCGCTTGCCGCCGCCGATCGCCGCATAGCGCATCGCCTCATACAGCCTGACTCGGGAATCCCCCGGCACCTTGAGCCAGGTATCGAACAGGATATCGATATCCTTGCCCATGCGCTCGAGCGCAGGCTTGAGGCCGATGGAAACAACCGGCATCGGCTAAGCCGGATCAAGCGGTTCGACACCGGCGGGCTTGCCCTCGGGATCAAGCTGGAGCTTGTCGATCCGCGCTTCGGCAGCTTTTAACCGGGCCTGGCACTGCTGTCTCAGCTTGTCTCCGCGCGCATAGAGCTCGATCGATTCATCGAGCGGCGCCTCCCCCGCCTCCAGCTTGCGGACGATTGCCTCAAGCTCTTCAAGCGCCGCCTCGAAACTGAGCGTGGCAATATCGTTGCTATTATCATCGGTCATAGTGTCGCTATGGGCGAGCGACCAAGCTATGGTCAAGCAAGAGCCTCACGCTATATAAGATTAGACGGGTCCAGTGCACCAACTGCCAAAATCGGGGGAATCAAATCATGCCTACGCAAGTCAATCCGGCTACCGGAGAAGAGGGTGAGACCTTCCCCGCCCTGAACGACGACCAGATCGAAGCGAAGCTGGCCAAATCCGCCGAAACTTTTCGCCAATGGCGCAATACCGATTACCAAACACGCACCGACCTGCTGACAAAAATTGCCGACCAGTTTGCCGCGCAGCGCACCGCGCTCGCCGCCATCGTGACCAAGGAGATGGGCAAGCCTGTCAAACAGGCGCTCACCGAAATGGACAAATGCGAAAAGGCTTTTCGCTTCTATGCGGAAAATGGCCCCGCCATGCTCGCTCCTACAGAGCAGAAGCTGGTTAGCGGCCGCTCTGTATCGCGCTGGCTGCCCCATGGGCCGGTGCTGGCCGTCATGCCCTGGAACTATCCGTTCTGGCAGGTCGTGCGCTTCATGGCGCCGACGATCATGGCCGGGAATGTCGGCCTGCTCAAACATGCCAGCTCAACGCCCGGATGCGCTGCTGCCCTTGAACAGATTGTTCTTGATGCAGGCGGGCCGGAAGGCCTTTTCCAGAATCTCCATATCAGCTCGTCCAAGGTCGCCGGGATCATCGCCGACGACCGGATCGTCGCGGTCACCATCACCGGCAGCGAATTTGCGGGGCAGAAGGTTGCGGAAGCCGCCGGCTTCAACCTGAAAAAGGTTGTGCTGGAGCTGGGCGGTTCGGACCCGTTCATCGTGATGCCGAGCGCCGACATCGAAAAGGCTGCGACAACCGCCGTTACCGCACGCCTGCAAAATGCCGGTCAAAGCTGTGTCTGCGGCAAACGGATGATCGTCCATGAAGATGTCTATGACGCGTTCATGGAAATCTTCGTCGAAGGCGTGAAGACGATAAAGATCGGCGACCCGACGGACGAAACAACGGAAATGGGGCCGTTGTCGAGCGAAGGCGCCCGCGACGAAATCGCCGAACAGCTCGAACAGGCCGTGCAGCAAGGGGCAACGAAACTGTATGGCGGCGACATTCCGGACAAGCCCGGAGCCTGGATGACAC
>JBPOET010000381.1:0-2432 GCA_051251675.1 Parasphingopyxis sp.
CCGCGAGGTCGGTCCGGGCGATCTGTTTGTAGCGCTCAGGGGTGAAGCGACGGACGGCCATAAATTCGTTGACGGCGCCTTCGGCAACGGCGCCGCCGGTGCGATCGTAAGCGAAGAATGCAGCCATCCCCATATCCGCGTCGCCGACACTGTTGCCGCGCTCGACGCGCTCGGCATTGCATCGCGCGCGCGGACCGAGGCGAAAATCATCGGTGTGACCGGCTCGGTCGGCAAGACGAGCGCGAAGGAAGCGCTGTTCGCCGCGCTCGACCGTTCCGCCGAGGGGCGAACGCATCGTTCGGTCAAAAGCTATAACAACCATACCGGTGTGCCGCTCAGCCTGGCGCGGATGCCGGCTGCGAGCCGGTACGGGGTGTTCGAGATGGGCATGAACCATGCGGGAGAGTTATCCGCGCTCACCCGGCTGGTCCGCCCGCATGTCGCCATCGTCACGGCGATCGCCCCGGCGCATATCGAGTTTTTCGACAGCATCGAGGCAATTGCGGATGCCAAGGGCGAGATTTTCGAAGGGCTGGAGCCGGACGGCACGGCGCTCATTCCTTTTGACAGCCCGCATCGCGACCGCCTGATCGCGGCGGCAACCCCCTATGCGGCGCGGATCCGGACCTTCGGCCTTGGCGAGGGCGCGGACATCCGTGCGGTCGAGATATCGCGGGAGATTGCCGGTACGATAGTCAGCGCGGTCCTGCCGGAGGGGGAGCTGACCTTCACCATCGGCCTGCCAGGCGAACACTGGGTTTCCAACGCGCTCGCCGTGATCGGCGCCGTCGAGGCGGTGGGCGGCGATCTTGCGGTGGCCGGGCTTGCCCTGGCCGAGATGGCCGGTTTGCCCGGCCGCGGCGCGCGGTCGGCCATCCCGCTTGGCGATGGAGAGGCGCTGCTGATCGACGAAAGCTATAATGCCAATCCGGTGTCGATGACCGCCGCTCTCAAAACGCTTGGCGACGAACCGGCCGAGCGCCGCATTGCGGTCCTGGGAGCCATGGGCGAGCTGGGCGAGGACGCCGAAGCCTATCATGCGCGGCTGGCCGCGCCGATTGTCGATGCCGGGGTCGATATGGCCGTGCTCGTCGGCGCGCCGATGAAGGTGTTGGCGGACGCGCTTGGCAACACAATCGACTTGGTTCATGTGCCCGACGCCGCTGCGGCGCTGGCGAGTCTCGAGGGGAAGATTCGCGCCGGCGACGCCGTGCTCGTCAAGGGAAGCAACTATATTGGACTGGCCCGTCTCGTCGAGGCGCTGGCCAGCGGAAAGACAACATGCTCGATCTGATCGCCAGCTATTTCGACTATGCGGGGCCGTTCAACCTGTTCCGCTATCTGAGCTTCCGCGCCGGCGGAGCGACGGCGACGGCGCTGCTGATCGGCCTGCTGATCGGGCCGCGTTTCATCGGCTGGCTCAGGATCAAACAGGGCAAAGGCCAGCCAATCCGCGAAGACGGCCCGATCACCCATCTCAAAAAGGCCGGCACGCCGACCATGGGCGGGCTGATGATCCTCGTCTCGCTGACCGTCTCGCTGCTGCTCTGGATGGATCTGACCAACAAGCTCGTCTGGGCCTGCCTGTTTGTGACGCTCGGCTTCGGGCTGATCGGTTTTCTCGACGATTACGACAAGGTCACCAAGCGGCATCATGCCGGGATTTCCGGCAAGGTCCGGCTGGTTGCCGAATTCGTCGTGGCCGGCATCGCCTGCTGGATCATCCTCGGCGAGACAGGCACGAACCTTTACCTGCCCTTCTTCAACGGACCGGTCGGCGATATCGGCTATGCCTATTACGCCTTCGCGATGCTCGTGATCGTGTTCACCGGGAATGCCGTTAACCTGACCGACGGGCTGGACGGACTGGCGACGATGCCGGTGATCATCGCCTCGGTCGCCTTCATGATGATCATCTATCTGGTGGGGCGGGAGGATTATGCGACCTATCTCGGCATTCCCTATGTCGCAGGCGCGGGCGATCTCGCGCTGATCTGCGCGGCCACCGTTGGCGCGGGGCTCGCTTTCCTCTGGTTCAACGCGCCGCCCGCGGCGGTGTTTATGGGCGACACGGGCAGCCTCGCACTGGGCGGAGCGCTCGGGGCCATCGCCGTCACGGCTCATCATGAGGTTGTATTGGGGATTGTCGGCGGCCTCTTCTTCCTCGAAGCGGCCTCGGTCATCATCCAGGTTTTCTTCTTCAAGCGGACCGGCAAACGCGTCTTCAAAATGGCGCCGATCCACCACCATTTCGAGCAGATGGGCTGGTCGGAGCCGACCGTCGTCATCCGCTTCTGGATCATCTCCTTCGTGCTGGCGCTGGCCGGCCTTTCGACGTTGAAGCTCAGATGAAGTCAGCACGCGCCTTTGCCGGAAAACGCTATGCGGTGCTCGGTCTGGCGCGGACCGGGCTGTCGGTCGTCGACTATCTG
>JBPOET010000382.1:0-2430 GCA_051251675.1 Parasphingopyxis sp.
TCGCTTTCGTCGCGCACATCGGCAAGGATCGGCAGCTTCTTGTCGGCGATCAGCGAAGCGATGGCTTCGATCAGCTTGGACTTTGCCACCTGGAACGGGATTTCGGTGATCACCGCTTCCCATGTCCCGCGGCCAAGATCCTCCTGATGCCAGCGCGCGCGAACCCGGAAAGCGCCCCGGCCGGTGCGATAGGCTTCGGCAATCGCCTCCTTGCTGTCGACGAGCAGCCCGCCTGTTGGCAAGTCCGGCCCCTGGACAAACTCCATGAGCTCGGCATCTTCGGCCTTCGGATTGTCGATCAGATGCGTCGCGGCGTCGATCAGTTCGGCGGCATTGTGCGGCGGTATCGACGTTGCCATGCCGACCGCAATGCCGCTCGAGCCATTGGCGAGCAGGTTCGGGAACAGGCCGGGGAAAATTTCCGGCTCTTCTTCCTCACCATTATAGGTGGGGCGGAAATCGACCGTGCCTTCGTTGAGGCCGTCCATCAGGTCCATCGCCGCATGGGTCAGCCGCGCTTCGGTATAGCGCATGGCGGCCGCATTATCGCCGTCGACATTGCCGAAATTGCCCTGCCCGTCGACAAGTGGATAGCGCATGGCAAAAGGCTGGGCGAGCCTAACCATCGCGTCGTAAACGCTCTGGTCGCCATGCGGATGATATTTGCCGATCACATCGCCGACAACGCGCGCGCATTTCTTATAGCCATTGGCCGGATCGAGCTTGAGCAGCCGCATCGCCCACAGAAGGCGGCGGTGCACGGGTTTCAGCCCGTCGCGCAGATCGGGAAGCGACCGCGCCGTGATCGTCGACAGCGCATAGACGAGATACCGCTCAGAGATGGCCTCATCGAACGGCGCATCAACGATGCGATCGAACGGGTCGTCTGAATCGGAAGGATCGGCGGTATCGGTCGTCATAGGCTGCGGATTAGCAGGGGCGCACTGGGGGAGCGAGAGCGGTTTCCACAACAGATTTAGGGTCGACCGTGCGGGGCTGTAACATCGGCCGCCTTATTCACGAACAAGGGACTGACACCGGAACCGTGAGTTGCGTCATCCGCGCTGTCTTCTCGAAAGGATAACGATGCCGATCCGCATACTTGCCCTGGTTTCCACGCTGCTCCTTGCGTTGCCGATAACGGTTCAGGCTGAAACCATCGCCTTCACCAACGTCGACGTGATCGCCATGGATCGCGATGAGATCCGGCGCGAGCAGACGGTTATCGTGACGGATGGTGTGATCGCCGCGATTGCGCCGACGGGCGCGCAGAACATTCCGGAAAATGCCCGGACGATCGACGGTACGGGGCGGTATCTGATCCCCGGGCTGGCAGATATGCATGCCCATCTGGGGCTGAGGCTGCCCGGCGAGACAGCCACACCCGAAGAGATTGCAAGCGATGTTTCGCTTTACCTGCCCCATGGGGTGACGACCGTCCGCCACATGCGCGGCACCCCCGAAATGCGGGAATTGCGAGGCCGGATTGCCTCCGGTGATATAACCGGACCGCGCCTGATCGTTGCCGGCCCCTCGCTCAACGCCACGCTACCGCCCGATTTCGGCCCGCGCGCGACGACGTCTGAAGAAGCCGAGGCGGCTGTGCGCGGACAGGCGGAAGCGGGGTATGATCTCATCAAGGTTCATCAGGAGTTGCCTCCCCAGGCCTATGATGCGGTTCTCGCGACGGCGCGCGCGCTAAACCTGCCGGTTGCCGGCCATGCTCAGGCATCGCGCCCCGCAGAGCAATCGCTACGCATGGATTCCCTCGAACACATGGAAGAGGTCTCACACCTGCTGGGCGATGCTGCCGATTTCAGTGAGGCACCCGAAACACTCGCGGCGTTGCAGGAACGCCGGGGCATGGTCACACCGACCCTGATCGTCTTTCACACCATTCACCGCTATCTGAGCGATGAAGATCTGACGGCTCTTTTTGCCGAACCGGAAACTGCTCTTGCCGCCCCCTATTGGCATGTATCAATGTCCGCAGAGCGTAATTACTTCCGCCAGTCGATGGGCGAGAACTGGGCCGACAATTACATAAATTTCCGCGATGAGGCGGCGCGGCTGGCGACATTGACCCGGCAACTTCACGAAGTTGGCGTGCCGCTGTTGCTGGGCACCGATGCGGTTGGTCTCGTTGCCCCCGGGATTTCGGTGCATCAGGAACTGGCATTGCTCGTTGAGGCTGGCCTAACCCCTTTCGAAGCCCTGACGACCGCAACGGTGAACCCCGCACGCTGGCTCGGAGAAAGCGAAAGCAGAGGCCGTATTCTCCCGGGCATGACCGCCGATCTGGTCTTGCTCGGGAATAATCCACTGGAGGATATAGCCGCTACACGTTTGATCGAGGGCGTAATGCTGGGCGGCATCTGGCACGACCGAGAATCTCTGGAACAGGCACTAACCGCACGACGGAGCCAGCAT
>JBPOET010000383.1:0-2425 GCA_051251675.1 Parasphingopyxis sp.
GTCCGGGTGCAGGCCGTAACGCATGCCTTTATTGTAGCGTGTGACCAGCGGCGGCGCGATCTTGCGGGGAAATGCGAAAGCCCGGAATTCCTCGCTGCGCAACAGGGCGTTGGTCAAGATCGTCGATGAACGCTCGTAAGCCTCTTCGTCGTTCAGGTGCAGATTGTCCTTCACCAGGGAATGCGGGTTGCTGATCTTACCGTCGACAAATGTCGCGGTTTCGATGATCTCACGCAGTTCCTTGATATCCTGGCCGTTGAGCAGGCCGTAAATCATCTTGAACATCGTTATGCCCTCGCATGTTCCGTCATTAACCGCGCTATTGCCCCATGTCGCGCGGCGGCGTCTTTGAGCCAGGTCAAACCTTCGGCAATGCCCTCTTGATGGGTCGCCCGGGCCTCGGCAAGCAGCTTTTCCCTGATATCCGGACTATAGCCATGTTCGGGCGCCTTGGAATATCGCGTCATCAGCGGGCCGCCGGCGATCGCGGAAAGCCGCTCCTTGTCGGCGTGCAGACCATAGAAAGCGGCGATGTCGCCCAGCCGGGTAGCCGGGTCTTGCAGGAAATCGTCAAAGTCGAGCCAATGGGTATTGCCGGCCGGCGCGGTTTGCGCCGCCGCGTCGAGCGCCATCATCTCGCTCAGCCAGCTCATCGCCGCGCGCACGGGTTCCGGCAGCTCCCACAGATTCCAGTCTGCCGATCCCAGCCTCTTGTGGAGCCTTTGCAGGCGGGACGAGGCGAGCATCGCCAATTCCTGCCTGGAGTTGTCGCCGGCCAGGATCGTCTCGATATAGCGTTCCGGCGACAGTTTGAGGAACAGAGCCTTGCGCGTCTCGCCCAGCATCGGCGCAGCGATCTCGCTGACAAAGCTGGTCGCTTTGATTAGCGCGCGGTCGGTCCGCGCAAAGGTTCGGGACAGCCAGCCGATCGCCGTTTCAAGCCGCGCATCGAACCGCCCGGGCGACCATGGCGCATGGGGTGTGCCGTTCTGCGCCGCGAGATCGGCGAAGTTGCGCAGGGTCTGCGGTTCGCGGAGCGCGAAAACACCATCCAGCTCGCCCAGCAGCCGCGCAATCAGCGTTGAGCCGACATGGCCTATATGGAAGATGAAATGGGCGTCGGCGCGCCCCGCTTGGTCGGCGGCTTCCAGCTCGGCCCATTCGGCCCATTGCGGCTGGCTTTGCGGGGTCAGCATCCGCTGGTCGAGAAAACTGGCCTGCCGGTAATCCTCTTCGGCCATCCGCACGAGCAGTATGCGGTCGGTTGCCGCGTCCATTTGTTGCGGGAACCAGACCGGGCCCTGGGCAAAAGCCTGGGCAAGTGGGGATTGGAAGGGCGGGCGCGTCATTCTCCGTCCATCCCTAAAAAAGAAGCGGGCGCAGCGCCAGCCTTGAAAGACATGGTGCCGCGCCCGCTCCTATTGGCGTTTCGCGAAAAAATCAGGCGGTTTGCTCGTCGCCATCCTCTTCCGCTGCGGCTTCCGCATCGGCGTCTGCGGCCGCTGCGTCGTCCGAAGCTTCGGGAGCCGGAACCGGTTCGACGAAATCTTCCTCTTCGCCGACAGCGGCGATTTCCCCGGGTTCCGCATTGGGATCGAATTCTTCGGTGAAGCCCTGTTCGTCTTTCTCGAACATCTGCTCCAGAACATCGACGCCCTGTGCCTGCAATTCCGCCTCTTCCGGCGAGCGGGCGACATTGACCTTGATCGTCGCGTCGACCTCGGCATGCAGCGCAATGCGTACTTCATGCATGCCCACCGCCTTGATCGGCCGTTCGAGAACGACCTGCTTCTTGGTGATGGCTTCGCCTTTGGCTTCGAGCTCGGCGATGATGTCGCGCACCGAAACCGAACCGTAGAGCTGGCCGGTGTTCGATGCCTGGCGGATAAGCTCGATGCTCATGCCGTCAATTTTGGTGCCCTCGACCTCGGCCGCTGCACGGCGCTCTTCATTTTCTTTTTCGAGCTGTTCGCGATTGGCTTCGAAAATCGCCTTGTTCGCCTTGTTGGCGCGCAGGGCTTTTTTGTTCGGCAGCAGGAAGTTGCGCGCGAAACCGTCTTTCACGGTTACGACGTCACCGATGGTGCCGAGATTGCCAACGCGTTCGAGCAGAATGATATCCATGGTATCCGCTCCTATTTCACGATGTAGGGCAGCAGGCCGATATGGCGGGCGCGCTTGATCGCACGGGCCAGCTCGCGCTGCTTTTTCGCCGAAACGGCGGTGATGCGGGACGGAACGATCTTGCCGCGCTCAGAGAGAAAACCCTGAAGCAGTTTGACGTCCTTGTAATCGATGACCGGCGCATCATTGCCCGAAAAGGGGCAGCTTTTGCGGCGGCGGAAAAATGGGCGTGCCATATTCTATATCTCCTTCTTCGCCGGTCTAGCGGTCGTCGTCGCGGCCGCGACGCTTGGTGTCGCGC
>JBPOET010000384.1:0-2413 GCA_051251675.1 Parasphingopyxis sp.
ACAAACATCACCGTGTGACCAAGCTCGCGGCCTTCGCGCGCGCGCGCCTGAAGGGTCTTGTCGAGCGCATCCACCCGCTCCATCATTTTCTCATTGCCGATGGCGACAGTGCGGCCTTCGACACTGGCCTCTACGCCCGCGCCGGTTACCGAAGAAAAGGCGCTGGCCTCGCCCGGCTCCAGTCCGCGTTCCCGCGCGCCCTGAACGATAGCACTGGCGAGCGGGTGCTCGCTGGCGCGCTCGACCGCGGCGACAAGCCGGAGCATCTCGTCCTCGTCCACGCCCGGCACGGTTTCGGTCGCAACAAGCTTCGGCCTGCCCTCGGTCAGCGTACCCGTCTTGTCGACCACCACTGTGTCGACCTTTTCGAAAGTTTCGAGCGCTTCGGCATTCTTGATCAGAATGCCATTCTGCGCCCCCTTGCCGGTACCGACCATGATCGACATCGGCGTGGCGAGCCCCAGCGCGCAGGGGCAGGCGATGATCAACACGGCAATCGCATTGACCAGACCGAAGGCCATCGCTGGCGCCGGTCCCCAGATCGACCAGACCCCGAACGTCAACAGGGCGATAGCGACGACGGCGGGCACGAACCAGCCGGCAACGATATCGGCGAGCCGCTGGATCGGTGCGCGGCTTCTCTGCGCGTCCGCCACCATCTGCACGATCTTGGCGAGCAGCGTATCCTTGCCGACGCGCTGCGCCTCCATCGTAAAACTGCCCGTCTGGTTCACTGTGCCGCCGGTGACTTCGTCGCCTTCTTCCTTGCGCACCGGCACCGGTTCGCCGGTTACCATCGCCTCGTCGATCGTGCTCGCGCCCTTGAGCACGATGCCGTCGACGGGAATTTTCTCGCCGGGCCGGACGCGCAAACGGTCGCCGGTCTGCACCTCGTCCAGCGAAATCTCGCTCTCCGTGCCGTCTTCGGCAATGCGGGTGGCAACCGGGGGCGCCAGTTCAAGCAGCGCGCGCAAGGCGCTCGATGTCTGTCCGCGTGCTTTCAGTTCCAGCACCTGCCCCAGAAGCACGAGTGTCGTGATGACCGCCGCGGCCTCGAAATAGACACCGACCCGCCCGTTCGCATCGTGGAATGCGGACGGGAAAATGTGGGGCGCGATGGTTGCGACAATGCTGAATGCATAGGCAACGAAGACGCCAAGGCCGATCAATGTAAACATGTTGAGGTTCATTGTGCGCACGGATTGAACGCCCCGCACGAAAAACGGCCAGGCGCCCCACAGCACGACGGGAGTCGCCAGCGCCAGCTCTATCCACTGCGCAACGTCCGGCATAACCAGTCCCTCAAACGGTCTGCCGGGCAGCATCGCGCCCATCACGTAGATCACAAGCGGCAGCGTCAGGAACGCGCTGCCCCAGAAGCGGCGGCGCATATCGAGATATTCGGGATCGGGCCCCGTACCGAGAGAGACCTCCTCCGGTTCCAGAGCCATGCCGCAGATCGGGCAAGAGCCGGGGCCGACCTGGCGGATCTCGGGATGCATCGGACAGGTGTAGATCGTGCCCTCCGGCATCGGCGGCGCTGCTTTCACCACATAGCCGTGCCGATAGGATTCGGGATCGGAGAGGAATTTTCCACGACAGCGTACCGAGCAGAAATAAAAGGCTACCCCCTCATGCTCGGCATGATGAGCTGTGGTTTCCGGATCGACCGTCATCCCGCAAACGGGATCGACGACCTTGGTTTCATGTTCGCAACACACATCGGCCATGACCAGTTCCTCACTTCCATTATACCCCAGAGTGGTAATCTACACTGGCCGAAACGGCTGCCTTCTGCGGCACATGCACATCAGCCCCGCCTCCTCTGCGCCGAACAATCAGAGCGGAAACGCAAAGGACAGTAATACCTATAGGGGGTATATTCAAGGAAATAAATTTTATGCTCTAGGTCCAACGATACGGCCTTCCTGAGGAAGCTGTGGCTTGATTACTATACCCGTCAAGGGTATGTGGCTGGCTAGTTCGCTACGATATGGTGCTTATGGCCGACAAATTTTCCAAGGAAATCGCGCGAATGCGCCGAATCGAGGGCCAAGCGCGCGGTATTGCCAAGATGATGGAAGACGACCGTTACTGTATCGATATCATCAACCAGATGACGGCGATGGAAGCGGCGCTCCGCTCGGCCAAATCGAAAGTGCTTTCCATCCATGCCGGCCATTGCATCGAAGATGCCGTACAAAGCGGCAATGCGGCCGACCAGCGCGAAAAGTTCGATGAGCTGATCGATCTGTTCGGAAAGGTCGGACGCTAGGATGATGCGGATCGCGACCCTTGGCGCCGGGCCATCCCGGTTCCGGTTGGGCCGTGACCGGCGCCGGACGCCGGTGATCGCGCTTCTCGTCGCGCTGGCGCTTCTTGTGTCGCCGCTCGGTATGCTCGGCATGGCCGA
>JBPOET010000385.1:0-2411 GCA_051251675.1 Parasphingopyxis sp.
ATTTCGGCATCTGTTTCGGCATGCAGATGGCCTGTATCGAGGGCGCACGGAACATTGGCGGCATCGCGAACGCGTCGTCGACGGAATTCGGCGAGACCGACGAACCCGTGGTCGGCCTGATATCGGAATGGATGTCCGAAGAAGGATTGCAGAAGCGCGAAGAGGGCGGCGATCTTGGCGGGACCATGCGGCTTGGCGCCTATGATGCGAAGCTGGACGGCAACAGCCATGTGGCGGCGATTTACGGCGGTGCAAACATGATCAGCGAGCGCCATCGGCATCGCTATGAGGTTAACACCAACTATATCGACCCGCTGGAAAAGGGCGGGCTGGTTTTTGCCGGCATGTCGCCCGACGGGGAACTGCCCGAAATTGTCGAACGCCCCGATCTCGAATGGTTTGTCGGCGTGCAGTTCCACCCGGAGCTGAAATCCCGGCCGTTCGATCCGCACCCCCTGTTTGCAAGCTTTATCGAAGCGGCGTTGAAACAGTCGCGTCTGGTCTGAGGGACACCAATACGGCATACTGGCCGTCCATTTGTTTTTCGCAAGGAGGCGTGAATGGCCGTTGATCGTATGAACGCACAGGATCTCCTGCAAATTCTGCCGGCAGAATCCCTGCTCGCGGCCTGTGAGCCGGGTCAGCTTGAGGACCTGCTCAGCCGCACCAAGGTCGAATTTGCCGCGAAGCGCGAAGTGCTCATGCATCAGGGCGATCCCGGGGATTCCGCTGTGATCCTCGTAACCGGCCAGGCGCGGGTGAACATGGTGTCGGCCAATGGCCGCGAAATCGTGCTCGATTATCTCGCTCCCGGCACGGTGATCGGCGAGATCGCGTTGCTCGATGGCGGTGAGCGCACGGCAACGGTTACCATGGTCGAGGATGGCAGCGTGATGCGGCTGACGCGCGCGCAGTGCGAAGATTTCATCACAAGAAATCCGGGCGTTGCGCTGAGCATGTTGCAGGAAATGGCCCGGCGGCTGCGTCAGATGAACCTGACGGTCGAAAGCGATCGCGCTTTTTCCGCCGGCCCCCGCCTGGCCAGGTACCTTCAGCGGCTGACCGACGAAGAGGCGGCAAGCCAGAAGCTGAAGATCGATGTCAGCCAGAGCGAGCTCGGCCATTTTGTCGGTATCAGCCGGGAAAATATCAACCGCCAGCTTTCCGCCTGGGCCGATTCCGGGCTGATCGAGCTGGATCAGGGGAAGATCCGGATCATCGATTGCAACGCTCTGTGGGAAATCGCGGCGATCGGCGATTGACGCCGGTTTTCTAGCAAAGGAATTGCCATGACTGTTTCGACCGACTTTCTCGTCAGCAAGTCAGATCTTGCGCAGACGCGGCTCGTGGAAACCGATCTTGGCGCGCTGGCCGAGGGACAAATTCTCCTGCGGATCGAAAAATTCGCGCTGACGGCGAACAACATCACCTATGCCGTTGTCGGCGAGCAGATGGCCTATTGGAATTTCTTTCCCGCCGAAGAGGGCTGGGGGCGGGTGCCCGTCTGGGGTTTCGCCACGGTAGCCGAATCCCGGCGCCCGGAAATTGCGGTGGGCGAGCGCGTCTATGGCTATCTGCCGATGTCGTCCCATCTGGTCGTAGAACCGGGTAAAGTCAGCGACGGCGCCTTTCTCGACATGGCCGCGCATCGCCAGCCGATGAACCGGGTGTATAACAATTACCGCCGCCTGGCCGCCGATCCGGCGCACAATCCGGATCTCGAAGACTATCGGGCGCTGTTCGAGCCGCTGTTCATGACCTCCTTTCTGATCGAGGCGTTCATGCGCCGCCAGGACTATTTCGGCGCAAAGTCGCTGCTCATGACGAGCGCTTCATCGAAAACCGGCATGGCGCTGGCGCAGGTCGCCAAGGCGCGCAGCCCCGGGATCGAGCGCCTCGGGCTGACCAGCGCGGGCAATGCCCAATTCGTCGAAGGGCTTGGCCTGTACGACCGGGTGGTCTCCTATGACGCGATTGGCGATCTGGATGCCGCCACGCCCTCGGTCGTTGTCGATTTTGCCGGCAACGGCAAAACATTGTCGGCGATCCACAATCATTTTGCGGACGCTCTCAAATATAGCTGCCTTGTCGGCGCGACCCATTGGGACGCACGCGGGCTTGCCGACGATATTGCCGGCCCGGCCCCCATTCTCTTCTTCGCGCCCGATCATGTCGTCGCGATGACGGAGGAACTGGGCCCGGAAGGCTTCGGGATGGAAGTCGGCAAGGCATGGGGCAGCTTCATCGGCGAGGCCCGGGGCTGGATCGACGTGCAGCGCCGCGAAGGCGGCGATGCCGCCGGCGAAACCTATGCGACATTGCTGGCCGGCAAGGCCAGCCCCCGGGACGGTTTCATTCTCTCGCTGTAGCGGGCCGGCAGATCAGGCCAGCAGCGGTTCGCAGCCCGTGCC
>JBPOET010000386.1:0-2410 GCA_051251675.1 Parasphingopyxis sp.
GGTACAGGACGATCGCCGAGGCGATGCTCGCTACCGTCTGGACCAGGGGCACCGGCTGCCACGCATAGACGCCGAAGGAGACGGCGGCGAGAACCAGATAGGCGATGATCGCCGGATACTGAAAATATGCGACAACGAGTTCTTTTAGCGTCATCTTGTCCAGATAATGTGACCGCTTCCAGATTCCCGGCCGCGATGTTGCTAGGGCTCTCACGTCTAACTTCCTTTATTCATTGATCTTTGTGGGTCCGTAGCCGGGCTGCGGACTGCTCTATTGAGTCGCATATGAACAGGCAATGAGGCAGCTTTGCGACGAAAATCGAGCGCTTCTGTTGCCGGAAAGGTTGGCTCTAAGCGCCGGCTAGATGAGGCGCGTCCGGCGTGCGAAAGCGCCGAGCGCCTCGCGGTCTCCGTGATCGAGCCCAAGACGCAATGTTACCCAGCACAGGGGGGCTATCGAGACAAACAGAGCAATGGCGCGAACGGGCGCGCCCAGCGGCTCGAAAACCATGCCGAGCAGAGTTAGTAAAGCGACGCCCACGCTGCCGGCAAACAGCCCTCGCAGAAAGGCGAAGTCGAACGGATGGAGGCCGTCGCTCAATTGAAGTTCAATCACGGCGGCAAGGGCGATGGCGACGGCCCCGCAGCTGACGGCGAGCGCCATTCCCTCCGGCCCGTGCTCGCCAACCGACATCCAGCTGACAACCGCCCAGACACAAACGCCTATCAGGCTGTTGATCAGCGGCAACAGGCGGTGGCCGGTCATTTCGACGATCGGTGTTGCCGGCCCGATTACCGCTTCGCCCATGCGCCCGAGCGTCAATATGACAAGCGCGGCCATCGCGGTTTCCGCGCCGGGGCCGAACAGGCTCAATATGTCGGAACCGAGCAGGATCAGGAGACCGCCGATCGGCAGAACAAGCGCGACCGACAGGCGGGAGGAAAAGGCGTAAAGGGGCGCGATCTTGGCGCGGTCCAGCGCGGCCTGCGCCGAACTGAGCGGGGCGAGGACATAGAGGAAGGCCTGCCGTACGATCAGCGGAACCGATGCGACCTTGCGGGCAATGCCGAACAATCCCGCTGCCGTCGCACCCTGCGCACCGGGCAGGATCAGGTTGAGGATGATTGGCGGGAGATCGTTCAATATACGGCGGGCAATGGCGCTCGGCGACAGGGCTGCGCCGGAGAGAAGGATTTCGAGTCGCAGCGCCGCCGGAACCGGCACACGCATCATCAGACGCAGATCGTAATAACGACCGAGCAACCGCAGGGAGAGAATGGCAACGAGAAACAGGGACAAGAGGTGCGCGAGGAGCAGGCCTGTACTGGTCCATCCGGCGAAGAAAAAGCCGATGGCGAAAACGAGCCGCGCACATTGTTCCCAGAATATCCGCAAGCGGATTTCCGGCCCGAAGGCGCGGCGCGCGCGGGCGGCCGATGTCGCCACTTCAACAAAAGTCCAAAGCGGCAGGGCCCAGGCGAACAGGGCTATCATTTGCGGGAGCCGGGCGGCGTCTTCCGGCGCGGCGGAGAGATAGCCGGCGATCTGCGGCGAAAAAAAGGCGATGAGCGCGGCGATCAGCAGGGCCGGAATCACTGTCACCAGCAGCGCGAACTTTACGGCGCCGTGCGCGGATTCCTCATTTTCGACCGGAACAATCCGTTGCAAGGCCTGGGTCAGCGACAAGTCTACAATCTTCTCGGCCATGTTCACGGCAGACCAGAAGACGATGTAGAGACCATAGGTCGCGATGCCGAACAGCCAAGTATAGATGGGCTGTGCGACAACCTCGATCAGCGCGCCCAGCCGGGCCATTGCCGCCATCGCAGCGCCCTTGGCCACATCGCCGCGATCGACCGTCGTCCCGTTGGTCTGGCCTTGCGTTATCGCCTTATTCCTCGGTTCGAATCAGCACGGCTTCGCCGATGAGCAGAAACAGGACGAAGGGAGCCCATGCCGCAAGCAATGGCGGGTATGCGCCGATATTTCCCATTGCGAGGGCGAAATTGTCGGCGACGAAATAGGTAAAGCCCAGCGCCATTCCGATGATCGCACGGACGAAGAGCTGCCCCGAGCGCGCGAGACCGAAACCGGCAACCGCACCCAGCAGCGGCATCAATAGTGTGGAGAGCGGCCCGGAAATCTTGTGCCAGAGCCCGGCTTCGAGCGAACTGGTAGAACGCCCGGCCGCTTCGAGATCCGCGATCGCCTGGCGCAGTTCGAAGAAATTGAGCGAACGCGCTTCGACATTGGCGAGGGTGAACTGGTCGGGCGTTACGCCCTCGGCGATGACAATCGATTCCGGGCTGGTTTGTTCGACGGCGGAAACATCGAACTGCCGCGGGTTTTCGAGCCGCCAACCCGATCCGGTATAGGTTGCGCGTTCGGCGCTGACGAGAAATTCGATCA
>JBPOET010000387.1:0-2403 GCA_051251675.1 Parasphingopyxis sp.
ACCCAACTCGACATGACCGGCCCGTTCGAGGTGTTTTCCTCGATGCCCGATACGACCATCGATATCGTCTGGAAGGATCGTGAGCCGGTCCGCGATCTGAACGGCCTGACAATCGTGCCGAACATGACGCTGTCCGAGTGCCCGCAAACCGACATTCTCTTCGTGCCCGGCGGCTTTGGTCAGGCCGACCTGATGGATGATGATGATGTTCTGGGTTTCCTTCGCAAGCAGGCGGAAGGCGCGCGGTATGTCACGTCAGTCTGCACCGGCTCGCTTGTCTTGGCCGCAGCCGGATTGCTGACAGGCTATCGGGCAACGAGCCATTGGGCCTGGGTTGATCAACTCGCTCTGTTCGGTGCCGAGCCGGTTTCCGAGCGTGTCGTCATCGACCGCAACCGGGTGACCGGTGCGGGCGTGACATCGGGTATCGATTTTGCCCTGACGCTGGCGGCCGAATTGCACGGGGAAGCAGCGGCGCGCATGATCCAGCTCGGCATGGAATATGATCCGGCACCGCCCTTTGATGGCGGGTCCCCGAAACGGGAATCTCCGGAACTGGTCCAGGCGCTAAAGGACCAACTCGCGGGCATAGCGGAGGCGCGAGTGGAGGTCGCCGAGCGCGCTGCGGCCCGGCTGAAGGAATGATGCAATAGGAGGGGGATTCGCAGTATGCCACAATCACTATTGGGCTTCATGGGCAGCCTCGACACGCTCATTGCCGTTACAATCGGTGCGTTCTTGGCCACTGGCGGTGCTTTGGCGACCGAACTGATCAAAGAGCGCGGCGCTCGCCGCCGCAGGGAACGCGAGGCGGCGATATTCCTTGCCGATATTATCTTGAGTATTTTGAACTTCACCCGGCTTGCCAATCGCTCTCAAACGATAGGGCAACCTTGGGGGCCATTTTCCATAGGCTATTTTGTGGCTGCTCTTAAACAGAGGAGATTTTATGAAGCCAATCGGGTGAAGCTATTCGATCTGCGAGATTTGGAGCTACGAGGCCGCACCGAATTCCATATCCACGCTCAATTCGCTTATGCCCAAAATATCGTCGATCACAATCGGGAAATTGAATCGCTTCAGGAGGAGCTTGAGCTGCTCGAAGCGGACGCGCCTGACATCCGAAAACGCCAAATCGAGGAGAAGCTCAAACACTCACGGTTTTATCGCGAAGTCGCACTTAAAGGCATGAGTTATAATCTTGATAAGTCTGAGGAACTGGTTGCCAGCCTTGAACCGGTTGCCGGAGTAAAATTTGGTAGCGTGGATCAGTTTGAGATCGCGGTCGGCGATATGCAGGCCGCACTTTCAAAATTCGCGAAAGAGTTCGATGTTGTAGACGGTAGCGTCGTTCCCAAGGAAGAGCATGAAGAAGGGCGGCCAGACAGCTGACCGCCCTTTTTAAAGCGTTTCAATGAAGGGCTAATTTCAGGCAGGCTCGCCGATAACCGATTTCACTTCCATAAACTCGCGCAGGCCATATTTGCCCATCTCGCGGCCATTGCCGGACTGTTTATAGCCACCGAACGGCGCGTCGGGGACCGGGCCCCAATTGTTCACGCCGATGAGGCCGGCGCGGAGCTTGCCGGTAAATTTCCCGGCTTGCTCGGCCGGGCCGTAAACACAGGCCGACAGGCCATATTCCGTGTCGTTGGCGATGCGAAGTGCTTCGTCGTCATCCTTATATTTGATGATCGTGACGACCGGGCCGAAAATCTCTTCGCGGGCAATCGTCATGTCGGGGGTGATGTTCGAGAACACCGTCGGCTTGACATAGAAGCCCTGATTGACGCCGTCGGGGCGCCCGGTGCCACCGGTTTCGACCGTGCCGCCCTCATCGATACCCTTCTGGATAAGGTCCTGGATCTTCTCATATTGGGCGGCGTTGACGACCGGGCCGATATGCGCGCCCATTTCCGTCGGATTGCCGACTTCCACGCTTTCCATCACGCCCTTGGCCGTCGCCACGGCTTCGTCATATTGCGATTCGTGCACGAGCATGCGGGTCGGCGCGATGCAGCTCTGGCCGGAATTGATGATCACGCCCTGCAGTCCGTTGGGTACGGCTTCGGCGATATTCGCGCCTTCGAGAATGATATTGGGCGTCTTGCCGCCCAGTTCCTGATGAACGCGTTTCACTGTATCGGCGGCGTTCTTGGCGATCATGATGCCGGCGCGCGTCGAGCCGGTGAAGCTCACCATGTCGACATCCTTGTGCTTGGTTAGCGCCGTGCCGACGCCAACCCCGTCGCCCTGGACAAGGTTGAACACACCGGCCGGAACGCCGGCGGCGTCCATGATTTCGGCGATGATCGCGCCCGTGCCCGGCGTCTCTTCGGACGGTTTGAGAACCATCGTATCACCCGCGGCCAGAGCAGGGGCCACTTTGGCGGTGATCTGGTT
>JBPOET010000388.1:0-2399 GCA_051251675.1 Parasphingopyxis sp.
CGCCAGCACCTCGAAACCGTGGAGCTTGCCGGTCAGCAGGTCGATCTGTTGCTCATAATAGGGCGCGAACTCGCCGGCGGGAATGCCCCTGCGCATACCCTGTTCGACGCGGTTCCGTTCCTCGAGCATGCGTTCCATGCTGCCATCGAACCAGACGGCGCGGTTCTTGCCCTGGTGCTTGGCCGCGTACATCGCGATATCCGCGCGGCGCAGCAAAGTTTCCACGCCGTTACAGTCATGGTCGGAACGCGTAATGCCTACCGAGGCGCTTGTCTGAACCGATTGCTTCTCGATGTCGAAGGGTAGTGAGATGCGTTCGACGAGTTCGTCGGCCACGGCATCGACCGCAGCAGGATTGCTGGGATCGAACTGAAAAGCGGCGGCAAATTCGTCGCCGCCAAGACGTGCGCCCAGGGCCGAGCCGGGAAGGGCGCTCATAATCCGCTTGCCGACTTCGCGAAGCAGCACGTCGCCGACATGGTGTCCGTTGAGATCGTTTACATATTTGAAACTGTCGAGATCGATGACAAACATGGCGACCACGCGGTTCCGTGTGGCGGCCGTCTTGATCATCGCATCGACTTCGCCGCTCAGTGAACGGCGGTTGAGAAATCCGGTTAGCGGATCGCGCAGCGCGAGAGACCGAGCCTGCTTCGTCGCTTCCTTGTGATTCTGGATCTGGACCGTGACTTCGTTGTGATGGCGCCATCCGATGAGTATGAGCGCGATGTTCAGGATCAGCGCTACGGCGAGAACCGGATCGCGGTCCGATGCCGTGCCTGCAATAATGCTGGCAATGACTTCGCCGCCGATACCAGCGAACATCAGAATCGATAGCAGGGCTATGGTTGCAGACACGAGGGCCCGAGGTTGTTCGAGCTTCTCGGTCTCGGCGGACTCGGCAATTGAAGGAACATCCTTGCGTTCGCGCATAGTATCAACCTCGATTCAGGAAGCGCTTTCTTGCACAAATGGAGTGAAGACCTCGTTAATTTGCGGGATTCTTCTTCCCCACTTGTAAATGCCCGCTTCGGGCGGTATTTGGCCCATAACAGTTCCGTAAGGGATGCAGACCGACGCGCCGATAAGGCGTACGCTGGCCGGCGAGTTTTCGCCCGCCGGCGTTTTTTGCGTTTTTTGGGGATCGGGAAGGATTTGAGCGATGTTCGACAGTCTTAGCGATCGGCTTGGCGGTGTCTTCGACCGCCTTAAAGGCCGTGGTTCGCTTAATGAAAGCGATGTCCGGGCAGCGATGCGCGAAGTGCGTATTGCGCTGCTCGAAGCCGATGTCGCGCTGCCGGTCGCCCGGGAATTTGTCGATGGGGTTACCGAACAGGCGGTCGGGCAGCAGGTTCTCAAATCGGTTACGCCCGGCCAGCAGGTCGTCAAGATCGTCAACGATGCGCTGATTGCAATGCTGGGGGCGGATGCTTCCGAACTGCATGTCGACGGAACGCCACCCAATGTCGTGATGATGGTCGGCCTGCAGGGCTCTGGTAAAACCACCACGACGGCCAAAATTGCGAAACGCCTTACCGAAAAGGGCCGCAAAAAAGTGCTGATGGCGTCGCTCGACGTCAATCGCCCGGCAGCGCAGGAGCAGTTGGCCGTGCTCGGCACACAAACCGATGTCGCGACCCTGCCGATCGTTCAGGGCCAGCAGCCGACCGATATCGCCAAGCGCGCCCTCCAGGCGGCGAAGCTTCAGGGCTTCGATGTCGTGATGCTGGATACAGCGGGCCGTCTCCATGTCGATCAGCAGCTGATGGACGAGATGAAGGCGGTTTCCGACGCGACGACACCGGAGGAAATTCTCCTCGTCGTCGATGCCTTGACCGGCCAGGACGCGGTGAATGTCGCCAAGAGCTTCGCCGAGCAGGTGCCGTTGACCGGTACCGTATTGACGCGGATGGATGGCGATGCGCGTGGCGGTGCGGCGCTTTCCATGCGCGCGGTGACCGGCACGCCGATTAAGTTTGTTGGTGTCGGCGAAAAGCTCGATGCGCTGGAGGAATTCCATCCCGAGCGCGTTGCCGGCCGTATCCTCGGCATGGGCGATGTTGTCAGCCTCGTCGAGCGTGCGGCCGAAACGGTTGAGAAGGATGAAGCCGAAGCCTTTGCCAAGAAAATGGCCAAGGGCCAGTTCGACATGAACGACCTGCGGACCCAGTTGGCGCAGATGCAACGTATGGGCGGTCTTGGGGCGCTGGCCGGCATGCTGCCCGGAATGAAAAAGGCGCAGGCCGCGATGGCGAACAGCGGCATGGACGACAAGGTGCTTGTCCATATGGATGCGATCATCGGCTCGATGACGAAGAAGGAGCGCGCAAAACCCGCGTTGCTCAACGCCAAGCGCAAGATCCGCGTGGCCAAAGGGTCGGGCCAGACGGTGCAGGACG
>JBPOET010000389.1:0-2391 GCA_051251675.1 Parasphingopyxis sp.
GTAACCGACAGCTGGCTGGCCACAGGCCCGCGCAACCATATCGTGGAAACCCTGCGCGAAATGCCGCAGGTCGAGCGGGCTTCGGACATATTGGTGTTCGACGACGAGACCGGACGGCAGATCGATTTCGACCTGCGCGAGCTGGAGGAAGAGCCCGCCGCGCCGAAACGCGGCCGCCCGAAACTCGGTGTGACATCTAAAGAAGTTACGCTGCTCCCCCGCCACTGGGAATGGCTTGCCAAACAGCCCGGCGGCGCATCTGCGGCGCTGCGCAAACTTGTCGAGCACGCGCGCAAGGCGGGTTTGCCCGACCGGGCGAAGCGCGATGCCGCCTATCATTTTCTGAGCGCCATGGCCGGCGACTATCCGCACTATGAGGAAGCGATCCGCGCGCTCTATGCCGATGACCGGGAGCGTTTCGACACGCTCACCGCGAAATGGCCGGTCGCTATCCGCGATCACGCCAAGGGGTTGGCCTGGGGGCAATAGGTTTGGCAGCCACAGGGCTTCGGCGCTAAACCTGCCCGATGGCCAAGCTCTATTTCTATTATGCGTCGATGAATGCGGGCAAATCGACAACGCTGTTGCAGGCGGATTTCAACTATCGCGAGCGCGGCATGCGGACCATGCTGTGGACGGCGGAGATCGACGGGCGGTACGAGGCGGGCAAGGTCGCATCGCGTATCGGCCTGGCCGCAGACGCCCATCTTTTCGACCGCGATACGGATCTGTTCGCGGCCATCGCCGCTGCGCATAAGGCCGAGCCTCTCGATTGCGTGTTGGTCGACGAGGCGCAGTTCCTGGAGCGCGCTCAGGTGTTCGCCCTTGCCCAAGTTTGCGACATATTGGGTATTCCCGTCCTCGCCTATGGCCTGCGCACCGATTTCCAGGCCGAGCTTTTTCCCGGCAGCGCGCACCTCCTTGCGCTTGCCGACTCGCTCGTCGAGCTCAAGGCGGTGTGCGAATGCGGGAAGAAAGCGACGATGAACCTGCGGATCGACGACAGCGGCCAGGCGGTTCGTGCCGGAGAGCAAACCGAGATCGGCGGGAACGAGCGCTATATCGCACTCTGCCGCAAGCATTTCATGGAAAAGATGGCGGAACCGGGCTGCACGACCTAGCAGTAGAATTCGTACCAGACGCTTTTCTGTTGTCGGTGCGCCGTCCGCTCATAAAGTGCCCGCGCGCCTTTATTGCCTTTCTCCGTGATCAGCCAATATTCGGCGATCCCGCGTTTCTTCCCTTCCGCGCCAACAGCCTCCATCAGCCCGGTTGCAACGCCCTGCCGCCGCCATTTCTTCGCGACGTCGATTTCCTCGATATAGATTTCGGCCGGCTTCTCTGGAAAATGGAAGATATAGGCCTGCGCTTTCCCGACGACCGCACCGTCGGCCACAGCGACGATCAGGAACTGGTTGGGATTGGCAAGACAGGCTTCCAGAAAATCGGCCCTTATCGGCGCCTCATATACACCCTTTTCGACATGATCGAGCAGGTCCGCATTTTCGGCTGTGATCACATGAAAGTCTATTTCCGCCATGATTTCGCCTCCCGATGACGGCAACAGATAGCCGATGACGGATTTTCTGGAAATGCTCGCCCGGCCCCTTTCCGATGGCGATATACGCCTCGAACTGCGCACCGAGGCGCACCGCGAAGGGCTGCGCGCGGCCTGCGCCGCGGATACGGACATCTGGGAGATATACCCGATGTCGATGCTGGGCGAACATTTCGATACGGCCTTCGACGCGATGGCGAGCTTCCACGCGACCAAGAACTGGGTCAATTATGCGGTACTGGATGGCGAGCGGGTGGTTGGCATGACCAACTATATCAATCCCGATCCGATCAACCATGTGCTCGAGATCGGCGGCACCTATATCGCACCGGAAGTGCGCGGCGGGCCTTTCAACAGCACGATGAAGCAGCTGATGATCGATCACGCCATTGCCTGCGGCTTTACCCGGATCGAGTTTCGCATCGACACGCGCAACGCTCGCTCAATGGCGGCGGTTCGTAAGCTGGGCGCCTCCCATGAAGGGACACTCAGAAAAAACCGCATCACCTGGACCGGATATGTTCGCGACACGGCCATTTTCGGCCTATTGGCGGACGAATGGACCAACAGGAAATAAAATCCGCCCTGCATGGCTGGATCATTCTCGACAAACCGCTGGCAACCGGATCGACGCCCTGTGTGTCGGCCGTGAAACGGGCCCTGCGCGCCGGCGGCTACGCGAAGGTGAAGGTCGGCCATGGCGGCACATTGGACCCGCTGGCAACCGGCGTCCTGCCGATTGCACTGGGCGAAGCAACCAAGCTGGCCGGGCGGATGCTCGACAGCGACAAGATTTACGAGTTCACGATCGGTTTTGGCGCGGAGACCGATAC
>JBPOET010000039.1:0-10106 GCA_051251675.1 Parasphingopyxis sp.
GTGCAACGCCTCAGGCGGTGCCTTTCGATCGATCAGGCGCTGCGTATGGCCGCGGAGCGCTGTGATGTCCTTCGCATCGAGCAAGGAGGCGATCTGTTGCGAAACCCGCGTCGCTTTCGGCGCGCCCAGTTTGGCGAACATTGACGGCCGCCAGGAGGGTATCGGCGATGAGAAATCGATCGGAGGCAGCCATTCGCCGAATGGGTGCGTATCGCGGAAAGCCGCAACAGCGCCCTCCACAGCGGAAAGATCGAACGCAGGTCCCGGCGGCGGCGCATCGCCGCCTCCGCGCTCCTCCGCCAAAGCCCTCAGAAACTCGGGTATCTCCGCCATTTGCCCGAACATATGATCGGCGATACCCCGACGCCCGAGATGTAACGCCGCCTCGGCGATGCACGCCGCCGCAAGCCGGTCATGCTCGCCGCTGCGGAAAATATCGCGCCAGAGCGCTATCGCATCGGACCAGCGGCGCAACTGACTCGCCATGGCGGCGGCGGCCAACGCTCCATATGGCGGCAATGGCCGGCGGCCCGTCATCGGCGGCCGATAAGCCGGGCAAAACGGGAGCGCCACCGGCCTGCCCAGCCCGCGGCGCGGTACAGCCGGTCGATTTCCCGGCTGCTGCGCGCCGCCTGTCGTTCCAGGTCCCGCTCGTGCCGAGCCTTGAGCGCAGCCTCGCGCCCGGCCCGCACCCGTTTTTCGCTTCTCAGCCGATCGATCTCGGACCAGGCTTTGGCCGTTCTCGCCCGCCAGCGCGCCGCTTCCCGCTCGGTCGCGCCCAGTGCGGGCTGTTCGGCCGCGGTGAGATAATAGGCGCCAGTGACGAGCGGCAGCGCCTCGCACATCGCCGATTCAAGGATCGCGGCGATCCGGTTGCGAATATCGGGCGCCGTTCGCATGTCGGCGCCCGCAAGCGCCGTTTTGAGAAAGCCGGTTTCGATCCAGTAGCATTCGGAACTCGGCGCCTCCTCGTCAGTCAGCTCGCCAACGCCGAAGGCGCTTACCGGCAGCATGGTCGTTCGCAACGCTTGCGTTTCCGCCTGCGCGAGACGTTCACCCAACAGCTCGAGAGCCGGCGCGAAATCCTCGATCGCATGAAAGGCAAAGTGCAGATAGCGCGCTTGCTCGCGGTTCAGTTCCGCACGAAAAATATCCCCGAGATGCGGCGCGCCGCACCCGTTGACGATATGCAGATTTTCTTCCGGGGCGAGCCGCACCATCGCCTCATAAGCCGGTGTATCGAGGCAGATGACGGTTGTCGGCGGTCCGCCATCGTCCCAATTTGGCGGGTCTTCAGCATCCCGGATGGCCACCAGAGCAGCGGAATCGGCGAACCAGAAACGCCGGACGATGGGGACCGTCGGACCGGTCACGCGTCTTCCCCAAGCAGCGCGCGATGATAGAGCGCGCCATTGGCGCCGGCGTCGAAATGCGCCGCCGCATGGCCGAGCGCCTGCGCCCGTGTCGCGGCGAAAAGCGCAGGATCGTCATGCCAACGGATAATCGCATCCGCTATGCCCCGCGGATCGAGGTCGACAAGCGCGACTCCATCATCGGACCCGAAATCCCCGGCAAACAGATCGCGAGACAGGATCGCCGGAAGCCCGCATGTCATCGCCTCCATCACGACCTGGGGGAAACCCTCGGATCGTGCTGGCAACAACAGCGCGTCATGGTCACGATAAAGCCCTGGAAGCGCGGCATAGTCGTGAAAGCCCAGATAGCGCCGGTTTCCCTCTTCGCGCGCGGCGAAATCGCCGGCGATCGTGAATGTCAGGCCCGGCCGCTCCTCGGCGAGGATCGCGGCTGCGGCTTCGATCAGGTCGATACCCTTTTCTGCGCTGTCCCGTCCGACGAACAGGATATGATCGCAGCGATCCGGCGCCCGGGCCGGGGGCGCGAAATGCGTACGGTCCACGCCCCGGCGGCAGATCCGGATTTTCGCAGGATCCGAAACCAGCGTTTCGGCGCGTGCCCTTTCCGTCCCGCCCATCACGATCACGGTCCGCGCCGCTTCCGCGGCATAGCGCTCCTGCCCGATGAGATTGCCGAGAAAGGCCGTACCGGCGACCGGCCTGCCCTGGGCTTCCAGCACCGCCGTTTGGGTGGCAATATCGTTACCGGCGATTCGATAGACGAAATCCACGTCCGCCGACCGGGCCGCCCGGGCGAGCGCGAAATTATAGCCGATCATTCGCCCGTTCAGGCTGCTCACGATGTCCGGCTCATGTTCGGCAATTGCTGCGCCATAATCGCCCGCCAGCATGTCGGCCGCATGCGCGCCGGCATCCTCCAGCGCCTCGATCCGCACGAACCGCGCGCCATGTTCCGTTTCCAGCCGCCGTCGATGGACATCGCCTTCGGGCGGAAGATCGCGCATCAGCAGCATGACGACCGCCCGCTCGTGCAGATTGCCCAGCAGGCTGGGATATTTGTAACTGCCGCGGATTTCCCAGTCGCGCAGGTTGTGGGCGGCATAGGACGGTTCGAAAAAGGCGATGTTCGTCACGATATGGGGACTGTGCGCAAAAGCGGCGGCGGAAACAAGCTAGAGCGCAAGTCGTTCGCGATTGTCGACAAACCAGCGCCAGCTTTCCTCCAGCCCGTCGCGCACGGCAATCTGCGGATCATAGCCGAGCGCCTCCCTGGCATGGCCGATATCGCACCAAGTGTGGACTATCTCGCCATCGCGATATGGCTGATAATCGACGGCGAAATCCTGTCCGCTGATTTCGCGCAGCATCGCAATGATCGCGTTGAGCGGTGTTCCTATGCCGGTGCCAAGCTGGATCGGGCCGGTTGCCTCCGATTGCAGCGCCGCGACGATGCCATCGGCAAGGTCCTGCGCGTGCACATAGTCGCGCGTCTGCTCGCCATCGCCATAGACGATCAGCGTCTCGCCTTTCAGGATCTGTTTGATGAAATGGGCCACAACGCTGCCCTTGTGCCAGGAGCGCGGGCCATAGACGTTGGAAAAGCGCAGGGACACAGCTTTCATACCGTAACTGGCGGAATAGGCGGAACAATAGCCCTCCACGGCCAGCTTCGAGGCGCCATAGGGCGAGGCGGGCGAAGGGACCATGCCCTCATGCACGGGAGGAACGGCTTCGCCGATGATCGCCCCGCCGGTCGAGGCGTTGACGATCCGCTTCACCCCCAGCCGGCGCATCGCTTCGAGCACCACAAGGCTGCCGCCGACATTCACATCGAAATTGAACTTCGGTTCGAAAATAGATGGAATAACGCGTGTATCCGCTGCCAGATGGACAACGGCATCGACGCCGGCCAGCGCCTGCTCGACAGCCTCGGGATCACGAATATCGCCCTTGATGAAGGTGAGATCGCAATCGGCGATCGCTTCGCGCGAACCGAGTATTTCGCTGTCGAGCACGACAATCTCATGCCCGCCCAGCGCATTCAGCCGGGCGATCAGATTGCTGCCAACGAATCCGGCACCGCCGGTCACGAGAATCTTCATGAATAGGCTCATCTGTTGTGCTGGGTGTCCGCTATCGATTGTTGGGCGCGATTGCTAGTGCCGGAATGGCTGGGCTGCATACCGATCTCACAGTGAATGCAGTATTTTATCGGGCCTCACTCGTGCGGATCCGCGATATTTCGGGGTGGGAAAATTCCCCACAGGCGGTAAGGACGGGATATGCAGCGCGATCCGTTCACCGTCGGCACCTTTCCGTCGCTCGATTCCTTCCAGAGCGCCGATGGGGGCAGGCTCCGCGTCCTGATAGCCACCGAGGAAATCGTCGGGCCCGTCCGCAATGGCGGAATCGCGTCAACCTATTATCATCTCGCGCGCGGCCTGGCCGCTGAAGGCCATGACGTCACCGTCTGTTATCTGAAGGGCCGCGAGGTCGAGAACGAGACGGTCGAACACTGGGTCGCGCATTATGCGCAGTTCGGCATCGCCTTCGTGCCCCTGCCCGATCTCGGCGAACCGCTGGCCGGTGCGAGCGCCAAATGGCAGGCGCGCTGGCTGTCCTTTTACCGCTGGCTCAAAGACAGCGAACGCTTCGATGTCGTGCACAGCTCCGAATGGCGCGGCGGCGCCTTTTACGCGCTCCAGGCCAAACGGCTCGGCCTTGCCTTCCAGGACACGCTCTTCGTCACCAAGACGTCATCCCCCTATATCTGGAACCGCCATTACCAGATGCAGCCGATCGACAATGTCGACCTGCTGATAGCCAGCTTTGCCGAACAGAAATGCGTCGAATGGGCGGATATGGTGGTGGGCGGCAGCGCGCATTTGCTGAGCTTCATGGACCATATCGGCTATCGCCTGCCCGAAGGACGGACCTATGTGCAGCCCAATATCGTCGATTTCGCCGAGATAAGGGTCGAGGACAACCGGCCGGACCGGGATTTCGGCGCGCGCATCGATACCCGCGAGCTTGTTTTTTTCGGACGGCTCGAGCCGCGCAAGGGGCTCGACCTGTTCGTGCTCGCGCTCGACATGCTTGTCGCGCAAGGCGTCGCCATCGACCGCGTGACCTTTCTCGGCAAACCCGGAGAACCTTTGGCCTCGCAGCAGGGCCAGCAGCCGCTCGATTTCATTCGCGATCATGCGCGGCACTGGCCTTTCCCTGCCGATATCGTCACCGATCTCAACCAGCCCGAAGCGCTGTCGCTGATGTGCGCGCGCGACATGATCGCCGTCATGCCCTCGCTGATCGAGAATTCGACAATGGCGGTCTATGAGGCACTGGTGCACAAAATCCCGTTCGTCGCGACCGCGGTCGGCGGAACGCCCGAACTGATCGATCCTGCGGATCATGACGCCTGCCTTGTGCCGCCCGACACAGAAGCGCTGGCGCTGCGCCTCAAGGGCGCGCTTGAAGACGGCCAACCCCTTGCCCGCCCGGCCTTCGACAATGACGCCAACCTCGCGACCTGGTATGGCTTTCACCGCTATGTCGCCGAACAGGGCGCGGCCAGCCTCGCACAGGCCGTCACGCAGGCCGGAACCGGCGAAAGTATCGCGCTGGTCATTCACGCTGCGACGCCCGATGCGATCGATCAGGCCGTCGAACAGGCTCTCGACACGCGCGATGTCGACGCGATCCTGATCTATGCCGCCACCGCTATCGGCAAATCGTTGCGCCGCGAGCTCGAGGAGCTTCAGGCCGATCGGATAGAAGTGATCGAGGTCATCGGAACCGCTGCCGGAGCCTGTTTCAACCATGCGCTCGAAAACACCGAGCATCAGATTTTCGTTTTTCAGGCGGCCGACGATATGATGTGCCGCAGCGAATTCGCCGCATTGCTGCGCCGCGCCAGCACCGCCCGGCCCGACGCGCTCTTCACAAGCCTGTTCGATTTCGCGGCCGATGCCGAGGGAGGCGATCCGGATACGATATTCGCGCCGCTCGGCGGCGATCCCGCGAGCCAGGCGCTGACCGGCGCGGCCTATGGGCTGGATTTGGTGGCGGGCCGCCGATCCGTATTCGAGGCGCTTGGCGGTTTCGAAGCCTATCGCGTGCCCAAGGGCACGACGCATGAATATGTGACGCGCGCAGCCCAGCAGGGCCGCGACCTTCTGGTCATCCCCGAAACGCTTATCGATCATGGCGGGGACTATGCGGCGATCACGAGCCAGGCCGGGCATGGCGCCTATCTCGCGCAAAAGGCGCTGATCGACATGGCTCCGCTGGCGACGAAGAAGCTGTTGCTCCACAAACCCGCGGCGGTGCGCGCACCCGGCAATAGCGGCCGGATCATTCTCGGCCGCGCCCATCGCGAGGATGGTGAAACGGCCTGGCTCACCAATGTCGAGAAGATGGGCAAACTCTCTGCTGACCCGCCCAATCGCCACCATGTGCTGCTCGGTTTCGACCGCGACCAGGCACGCCTCGATTTCGCCGTCCTGCATCAGGGTGCCCTGGTAATCCGCGCCAATGGCGATGCCGTTCGGGAAGAACCGCAATTCGGCAGCCGCAACCGATTTACGCAGGACAGTATCGATCTGCTGCCGTTTCTGGACGACAGTGATCGGTTGCGGCTTCGCATTGAATTCACCCGCGGCACTGTGCAGCGTTTTGCATCGATACTGGCCCAGCGCATCGAGGAGGGAATCTATTTCCTGAGCGCCCGCAGCCCGATTTACTGGGACGGAGATTTTGCCGAAATCCTGTCCCTGATCGGAGGAGACAGACGCTCCCCCAAGCTTCCCCCGTTACGGCGTCTGGCCGAGAAAAAGCCCTCTCTCGTCGGCCGGCTGCGGGGAATTATGCGTTAGCCAGCGCCGTTTCGATACATGGGGCAGACAGGGTTAACTGCCTCATATTCGTCCCTTACTCAGAAGCAGCGCTGGATTCCTCGGTCCTGCGGGGTATAGATGGCGCACGGTCGCATGATCTGGAATTGCGAACCGGCCAGGGCGCCGGGCGCGCGATGACATCGGTGTTCGAGGGGGATTACATGCGTTGGTTTGTCAGTTTTGTGGGGATGGCAGCCTTTTTGTCGGGCCCGATGGCTATGCCGGCGTCCGCCCAGAGCACCCAGCCAAGCCTTGAAGACAGCTTTCGCCTTGGGTCGGGCACCGGCCTTTTGTGTCAGGTGCAATCGCGCCTTACCGACCCCGCGCTCGGAACGATGTTCGACCGGGCCTATTCGATTGTCTGCCGCGATGCCGCCGAACCGGTCGGACAGATATATGCCCTGCGCAACAGCGGCGCGCCGGACCCGGCCACCCGCCTGACGCAGCTGCGCGCGCCCAAAGTGGGTTGTGACAGCGCCGAAACGGCGACGGAGCTGGAAACGATCGGCAATACGCACAGGCTGGACTGCAGGCTGAATTCCGCGCCGGTCGGCTATACCGTCTACCGACATCTGCGCGACGACACCGTCTATATCGCGGAAGGACTTGCCGGCTATGACAGTGCGCTGAGATTGGGACTGCGGACGATCGTCACCGATCAGATCTTGCCGGGAACTTTGTCCATCGCAACCACCGGAATGGGCGATGCCGCCGCATTTGCGCGGGTTCAGGCGGGCACGCTGGACAGCGATCAGGCGCTTGCCGAGGGGTATCGCCGGAACAATAGCGGCGATTATGCCGAAGCGGCCGAATTCTTCGAAACCCTGTTTCGGCGCAACGCTTCCGAAACCGATTCGGAGGCTGCCGAACGCGCCGGGGAGTATCTGATCAACCAGGCGCTTCAACAGTCCAATCTCGGGGCCTTTGAAACGGCCGACGCCACCTATGCCCGCGCGCTCGCCATCCCGAGCGCCAGCCCGACCCAATTGCGCCTTCGCCGAAATTTCCGGGCGCTGCACCTTCTGAACCAGCAGCGAACCGACGAAGCGCTGGCAATCCTGGACCAGGGCCTTGCGGCGCTGATGACGCCGGCCACAGGCGGAGAGCAGGCCAGGATCACCGAAGCCACATCGCAACAGATCAACAGCGGCTCCGAATTTGCCCGTCAGCTGGGCGGCGAGGAAAGCGAACGGCTTACGGTTGCCGAGCGCGCGATCATTCTCGACGCTCAGGCCCAGCAATTGCGCGGATCGATCCTGCGCATGCAAGGCCATGAGGACAGGGCGACCGCCGCGCTCGGCGAAGCGCTGGAGGCTGTGGAAACAGTGCGCGACGGACGGGTCCGGTCGACGGCGCGGCTCCGGGCTCAGGCTCTGACGGAACTGGCACGCATCGACGAAACGCGCGGCGACATGGGATCGGCCGAAGCGCGCCTGCGCCAGGCCCTCAATCTGCTGGACGTGCAATACCCGCTGGCCGTTGCCACGAGCGCGGCCAAAGCCCGGCTTGCCGCTTTTTTCGCACGGCGGGGAGAGACGGGAACCGCACTAGACCTTTTCGCCGAAGTTGTTTCCGAGAATAGCGGCCGGGCAACGCCGCGCACCAGCCTGGAAAACCAGCTGCTGCCCTATTTCGAACTCCTGCTCGGCCAGATGGAGGCCAACCCCGCACTTGTCAGCGATTTCTTCCTCGCGAGCGAAACCCTGGTCCGGCCCGGCGTCGCCAATACGCAGGCCGTGCTCGCGCGCGAATTGAGCAACGGGAATGACGAAGCCGCCCGGCTGTTCCGGCAGTCGGTTACGCTGACCCGGGCGATCGAAGCCGCACGCACCGAGCTGGGGCGCCTGCGCGCCCGCGAGCAGCAGGACCAACCGACCGTCGCGCGGATCGCGGCGCTCCGAAGCGAACTGGAGGGGCTGACGGCCGAACAGGCGGCAACCCAGGCTGAGCTCGGGCGCTATCCCCGCTATCAGGCGGTTTCGACGGAAGCGCTCGATATTGGCGATCTTCAGGCTAGCCTGCAGCCGGGCGAAGCCTATCTGAAGCTCAGCGAAGTGGCCGGGCAGGTGTACGCCATATTCGTGACGAACGAGACGGCTCTGGCCTATCGCGCCGGAATAGATGCAGACACGCTCGACCAGCGGGTGACCGCGCTGCGCGAGACCATTTCGACGATCGAAGACGGGGTACGGCTTACCTACCCCTTCAATGTTCGCCTTGCACATCAGCTGTTCGTCGATCTGATCGGCCCGGCATCGGCGAGGCTTGCGGGAATCGAACATCTGATCTTCGAGCCCGATGGGGCGATGCTCCGCCTGCCCGCCAACCTGCTGGTCACGGACGAGGCTGGCGTCACGGCCTATGAAAATCGCGTGGCCGGTGGCGCCGCCGACATATTCGACTTTTCCGGCGTTGCCTGGCTGGGACGCGAACGGGCGATCAGCACCGCGCTCTCCGCGCGCGGCTTTCGCGATGTCCGGAACCTGCCATCATCGAGCGCATCCCGCCAATATCTGGGATTGGGCGAGAATGCTCCGCCAAGGGCGCGTATGCGCCCCGCAAGCCTTGACCGCGGCCAGAGCGATCCGCGCTGCGGCTGGCCGCTCAGTTTCTGGAACGCCCCCATCTCTGCGCGCGAACTGCGGACCGCGCTGCGCCTCGTGGGCGATGAGGGCTCGGCGATCGTAACCGGAGGGGATTTCACCGATATCGCAATCAGCGAGCGACCCGATCTGAACGATTACCGAATCGTCCATTTCGCCACCCATGGCCTGGTAACGCAGGCCCGGCCGGACTGCCCGCCCCTGCCCGCGCTGCTGACCTCGTTCGGCGACAGCGGTTCGTCGGACGGCCTGCTGGAGTTCGGCGAGATATTCGATCTCAAGCTCGACGCCGATCTCGTTATCCTTTCCGCCTGCGATACGGCCAGCGCCGCCGGGGTTGCGGTTTCGGAAGCCGCCGGCGTTACGGGCGGAACATCGGCGCTCGACGGGCTTGTCCGCGCCTTTGTCGGCGCCGGCAGCCGAACTGTGGTTGCCAGCCACTGGCCGGCGCCTGACGACTTCGCCGCCACGGAGAGATTGATAACCGGCCTGTTCGAAGCGGGGCCGAATGTTGCGCTCGGCGCAAGCATGCGATCCGCCCAGCAACAGCTGATGGACGATCCGGATACTTCGCACCCCTATTACTGGGCGGGCTTTGCGATCATCGGCGATGGCACCCGGCCTCTGGTTCGCGCCAATTGATGCCGGGTCGACACAATCAGATCGGCAGATTCTGTCATGACTAACGCCGCCAACGACAGCCCGTTCTGGACGCGCATGCGTCGCGCAAGACGCGAGATCGGCCCCCTGAGGATGGTCGCGAGCCTCACCCTGTTGATCCTTGCCCTGTTCATCGCGCGCTACAGTTGGGCCATGCCGTTCACCGACGAGATCGAGCGGGTGCTGTTCGATGTGCGCGCCAGCTATGCGATGGAACAGGTCGAGGAAGACGACCGGATCGTCATCATCGTTTATGACGAGAACACGTTATTCGATACCGGCGTGCGCTCCCCGCTCGACCGGGATATTCTCGCCCGGGCGCTGACCAACATCGATGCCCTGGCTCCCCGCGCGATCGGTGTCGATATCCTGATCGACCAACCCACGCCCAATGACGAGATTCTGGCAGAAGCGCTGCGGGGCATGACGACGCCCACCTATCTGGCGTTCGTCAGCATGGAAAATAATCCCCTGGAAATTCAGCCGCGCCAGGAGGATTTCCGGAAGGCCTTTTTCGACAGCGTGGATACGGAGGCCATCGACACGGCCAGCGTATTCCTGCTGACCGACCA
>JBPOET010000390.1:0-2381 GCA_051251675.1 Parasphingopyxis sp.
ACAACAGGTACTATCGCAAACCAACTAATAAACAATTTCACAAAGGAAAATTTGAAAAATCCTGTGAGAAATTGCCAATGTCCCAAATTCACTATTGCCCTCCATGGGTTTCACAACGAAGTTTAAGGCCTGTCCGCGTTACTTCCAAGGCAACCCACGTAAAATAGGAACCTTGAGAGAAAACTTTATTTGGTTGTCTCCTGATCCCCTAACATATCCTTCAAATAGCCGCCGGTGAAACTGCCCTTCGTTTTCGCCACCTCTTCCGGCGTGCCCTGCGCGACGATCTCGCCGCCCTTGTCGCCGCCTTCGGGGCCGAGATCCAGGATCCAGTCCGCCGTCTTGATCACATCCAGATTATGTTCAATGACAACGACCGTATTGCCCTGCTCGACCAGCGCGTGGAGCACCTCCAGCAGCTTGCGAACATCCTCGAAATGCAGCCCGGTGGTCGGCTCGTCGAGAATGTATAGCGTATTCCCGGTGGCGCGTTTGGAGAGTTCCTTGGAGAGCTTCACGCGCTGCGCCTCGCCGCCCGACAGCGTCGTCGCCTGCTGGCCGACCTGGACATAGCCGAGGCCGACACGCTCCAGCATCGCCATACGGTCCCGGATCGGCGGGACGGCCTTGAAGAATTCATGCGCATCCTCGACCGTCATGTCGAGGACATCGGCGATGCTCCTGCCCTTGAACTTCACCTCCAAAGTCTCACGATTATAGCGCGCGCCCTTGCAGACATCGCAGGTGACATAGACGTCCGGCAGGAAGTGCATCTCGATCTTGAGCACGCCGTCTCCCTGGCACGCCTCGCAGCGGCCGCCCTTGACGTTGAACGAGAAACGCCCGGGCTTGTAGCCGCGCGCCTGCGCCTCGGGCAGGCCGGCGAACCAGTCCCGGATCGCGGTGAAGGCTCCTGTGTACGTTGCGGGGTTGGAGCGGGGCGTGCGGCCGATGGGCGACTGATCGATATCGATGACCTTGTCGAGATATTGCAGCCCCTCGATCTTGTCATGCTTGCCCGCGACCATGCGCGCGCCGTTGAGCGTGCGCGCGGCGGCGGCGTAAAGCGTGTCGATGGTGAAGGTGGACTTGCCGGAGCCGCTGAGGCCGGTGACGCAGGTGAAGGTGCCGAGGGGGATGGAGGCGGAGATGGCCTGGAGGTTGTTGGCGGTCGCGCCCTTGACGGTCAGCTTTTTGCCCGTGCCCTTGCGGCGTTTTTCGGGGACGGCGATTTCGCGCTTGCCGTTCAGATAGTCGGCGGTGAGCGAGCCTTTCGCGCGCAGGATCTGCTTGAGCGTGCCCTGCGCGACGACCTCGCCGCCATGGACGCCCGCGCCCGGGCCCATATCGACGATATGGTCGGCATGGCGGATCGCATCCTCGTCATGCTCGACGACGATAACGGTGTTGCCGAGATCGCGAAGCCGTTTGAGGGTCGCGAGGAGCCGGTCATTGTCGCGCTGGTGGAGGCCGATGCTGGGCTCGTCGAGAACGTAGAGCACGCCGGAGAGGCCGGAGCCGATCTGGCTGGCGAGCCGGATACGCTGGCTCTCCCCGCCGGACAGCGTGCCGGAGGAGCGGTCGAGATTGAGATAGTCCAGCCCGACATTGTTGAGGAAGCCCAGCCGCTCGACGATTTCCTTGAGGATCGGCGTGGCGATCTGGCTTTGCTGGGCGTTGAGCTTTGCGGGGAGTTTCTCGAACCAGGCGAGCGCCTGGCCGACCGGGCGGCGGGCGCTCATCGAGATATCCTCGCCGCCGATCTTCACGGCCAGCGCTTCGGGCTTGAGCCGCGCGCCGCCGCACACTTCGCACGGGGCCGCCGTCTGGAACTTGCCCAGCTCCTCGCGCATCCAGGCGCTCTCGGTCTGCATCATGCGGCGGTTCAGATTGCCGATCACGCCCTCGAACGGCTTTTTCACGTCGTACGACTTGCGCCCGTCCTTGAAGCTGAGCGTTATCGGCAGGCCCTGGGTTCCGTTCAGCACCACGTCCCGGTGATGTTCGGAAAGTTCGGTCCACGGCGTATCGAGATCGAATTCGAAATGCCGCGCGACGCTGGCCAGCACCTGCATATAATAGGGCGATGGCGGGTTGGACTTGGCCCAGGGCACGACCGCGCCCTTTTTGAGGGAAAGCGCGCCATTGGGCACCACCAGCTCGATATCGAATTCCAGCTTCTCGCCGAGCCCGTCACAGGCCGGGCAGGCCCCCTGCGGCGCGTTGAAGGAGAAGAGCCGCGGGGCGATTTCCTCGATGGTGAAGCCGGAGACGGGGCAGGCGAATTTCTCGCTGAACACGATGCGGTTGTCGGGCAGGCCGGCGCCCTTGAGCTTCTGAAGCCCCTCCCCTTTAGGGGAGGGGTTGGGGGTGGGGGTTGG
>JBPOET010000391.1:0-2374 GCA_051251675.1 Parasphingopyxis sp.
CGTCGTAACGGCGTCTTTCGTCGATGAGCTCGATCTGCTCGCCGGAACGTCGACGCTGTCGGGGACCGAACTTGATCAGAGCATCCGCGCGCAGATTGGCGATGTGCTGACCGCCTTGCCGGGCGTTTCGGCGACTTCTTTCACGCCCGGCGCATCGCGCCCGGTGCTGCGTGGTTTCCAGGGCGAACGCATACGTGTGCTCACCGACGGGATCGGCGCCATCGACGCCTCCAATACCTCCGCCGACCACGCCGTGACGATCGATCCGATCACAGCCTATCGCATCGAGGTGCTGCGCGGACCGGCCGCCCTGCTGTTCGGCAGCCAGGCGATCGGCGGTGCGGTGAATGTGTTCGACCGGCGCATTCCGCGCGAGGTGCCGGACGAGATTGTGCATGTCGATGCCGTTGCTTCTTATGGAACAGCCGCCGACGAGCGCAGCATCGCGGGCGGGATCGACGTTCCGCTGACGAGCAATCTCGTCGTCCATGTCGATGGCAGTTACCGCGAGAGCGACGATCTCGACATTGCCGGTTTCACCCTGGCTCCCGAACTGCGTACCGAACAGCTCGCCATTGCCGCGGAGGAAACGGAGGAAGGCCATCTCGAAGAGGCCGCAGAGGCGCTTGAAAATGCGAATCTGCGCGGCACAGTCCCCAATTCAGCGACGGAAACGGTGACGGCGGGCGCGGGCATCGCCTTGATCGAAGAATGGGGCAATATCGGCTTCTCGGTCAGCTATTTCGACAGTAATTACGGCATTCCGTCCCGTCCCGGCGCTGAACATGCGCATGAGGAACATGGCGACGAAGAACATGAAGACGAACACGAAGAAGGCCATGGAGAGGCTCCCGTCACCATCGATCTGGAACAGTTTCGCGCCGATCTGCGCGGCGAAATCGACATCGGTTCGGGCTTTTTCGAGAATATCCGTATTCGCCTCGGCTATTCGGATTACACGCATACCGAGTTCGAGGGCGATGAAGTTGGCACGGTGTTCCTTGTCGAGGGCCTTGAGGGACGTTTGGAGTTCGTCCAGCGCGCCCAGGGCAGCTGGCGCGGCGTAATCGGCGGGCAGCTCTATGTCCGCGATTTCGACGCTATCGGCGCCGAAGCGTTTGTGCCGAGAAACAACACCGAGCAGGTCGGGCTTTTCACCCTGCAGGAATTCGATCTTGGGGCCGCCCATGTCGAAATCGCCGGGCGCTATGAGCATACGAGCGTCAGTTCCGGCCCGATTGGCGTAGATCGGAGCTTCGATGCGTTTTCGGGCGCGATCGGAGCCAATTTCGAAATCGCGCCGGGGATCAAGATCGGCGGCAACGTTTCGCGCGCCGAACGCGCGCCTTCGGCCGAAGAGCTCTTCTCCAACGGTCCGCATATCGCGACCCAGGCGTTCGAGATCGGCAACCCCAATTTCGACACGGAAACCAGCCTTGGTCTGGAAGCCTATCTGCGCGGCGGGGTAGGGAATGTGAATTTCGCACTGACGGGCTATGCCAGCTGGTTCGACAATTTCATCTATGATTCCGATACCGGTCTGGAAGAGGATGGTCTGCCCGTGTTCCAGTATTTCCAGCGCGATGCGCGCTATATCGGCTTTGAGGCGGAAATTTCCGCCCGGATCGCGGAAATCGGCGCCTTTCGCATCAATACCGATTTCGTCGGCGACTATGTTCGTGCGACGATCAGCGACGGTGGCGGGCCGCTTCCGCGGATCCCACCGCTTCGCCTGCTTGGCGGGCTGGAAGCGCAATCCGATATGTTCGATGCGCGTGCCGAGGTTGAATGGGTGGCCGACCAGGACCGCACCGCCAGCTTTGAAACGCGGACCGAGAGTTTCACGCTCGTCAACGCGTCGATCGCCTGGCGGCCCTGGGGGCGGCGCAATGGCAGCACCCTGTTCGCTTCGGCCAACAATATCTTCGACGTGAATGCGCGGCGCCATGCGTCTTTCACCAAGGATTTCGTACCCTTGTCAGGCCGCGATTTCCGCGTGGGTGCACGGTTCAGCTTTTAGGAGGGCTGTGACCTGAAAATCGTGCGATCGTTCCCAACGGAAACAAGATCGCATCTTCCCGAACGCCCCTGACAGCGTCTAGAAGCGCAGCATGACACGGGGCTGCATCGCGCGATGATCACGATTTCCACTTTCGCTGCCGTCATTATCGGTATGACGCTGGCCGTGTGGCTGGGCGTTGCCGTTTGGGCCACAGTAACCGGAATGCGGCGCAAGGCGGCCGGCGAACAGGCGGCGGCAGCCGCGCGGCGCGGCGGCCTTCTGCTCCAGAACGCTCCGACAGTTTTCATGGTTGTTGACGGCAAGGGCAGGATCGATGCCGGGCCTGGGCTGGCCGAGTGGTTGGGATATTCC
>JBPOET010000392.1:0-2365 GCA_051251675.1 Parasphingopyxis sp.
TTGGTAACCACATAGCCGTCCGTTGAAATGATGAAGCCGGAACCCAGCGAAGTCGCTTCGCGGGTTATCGGGGCGCCATTGCCCCGCTGCTGACCGAACTGGCGGAAAAAATCATCGAAGGGGCTTCCAGCAAAGGGATTGCGCCTTTGCCCCTGCACCTCGATCGTCTGTGTCGTCGAAATATTGACGACCGAGGGCGCGAGCCGCTCCGTCAGATCGGCAAAACTGCCTGGGGCGCTTGCCTGTGGCATGGCTGAAGGGGCATTTTGGGCAACTTGCGCGCCAACCGGTTGCTGCAGCGCCAATGTCGCCGCTGTGCCTCCAGCCAGTAGAATTCCTGTGATCGCATAAGCGTAACGCACGGCCATAATTCTCCAATCTCTTCCACTTGATCCGGTTACGACACCTGTCTGTTATCTGCGCAATAGCGCCTTAACACATATTGAACATAGAGCGTCACAATGCCGTTGGTCGATTAGTTAGCGCTGTCCACGGAATTGGCGCAGATATTCGTTGTCGGGAGACATCACGATCGCTGCTTCACCCTGTTCGGAATCACCGCCGGTCACTCCGAAAGTCGACCGGTAGGAGATCATCGCCCGATAGAAATCGTAGAAATTGGGATCGGCGCCGAATGCTTCCGCATAGGTGCGCGCCGCTTCCGCATCGGCCTCGGCCCGGATGATCTGGGCTTGCTTGGCCCCCTGGGCGCGAATGGTCAGCGCTTCCTGGCGGCGGGCCGAACTCATGCGCACATAGGCCGATTCCAGCGGCTGCCCTTCCGGAAGGTCCGCGCGCTTGATCCGCACATCGACGATCTCCGCGCCATATTGGCGCGCGGCGAGGTTCAGGCTCTCCTGGATATTGTCCATCACCTGGCCCCGTTCGGGGCTGAGCAGCGCGGCGAACGGCCGGCGACCGAGCTCGTTCCTCAACGAGGAGGCGAGAATGGGGCGCAAAGCCTCGCTCACACGTTCTTCGGTCCGCGCGGAAATATACATCTGCAGGGGGTCGACGATCCGATAGCGGGCAAATGCATCAACCTGCAGCCGGAGCTGGTCTGTCGACAGCACCTGCTGGCGCTCCATCTCCACATTCTGGATACGGCGGTCGATCCACACGACCTGCTCCGCAAAGGGTATGTGGGCCATCAGCCCGGCGCTGCCTGAACCGAAGGCAACCCCCGGTTCATAGCGATTGACGATCCGGTCCGGCTGGCCAAAGCGAACGATCACCGCCTGTCGGGTCTCCGGTACGATCGAGAAGCTGCTGAAAATGGTGACAAGGACAACAACCGCCAGAATGCCATAAGCAATCGGATTGCGGGTCACGCGGCTCACGACGCTCATGGAGTTTCTCCTGTCTGGGGCGCGGGCGTTGCCTGTTGGCGCGCCCGGCGTTGCACCTCGGACAGAGGCAGATATGTCGTGACTCCGTCATTTTCGACAATCGTGATGTTCACGCGGCCCAGAACCTGTTCCATCGTCTCGTAATACATGCGCCTGCGTGTCACTTCCGGCGCCAGCCGGTATTCTTCATAGACGCGCGTAAAGGCGGCGGCCTCGCCCTGCGCTTGTGCGGTCAGCTGCTGTGCATAGGCGCGGGCGTCGTTGAGATAGGTTTGGGCGGTCTGCTGGGCAGCAGATACTTCTCGGAATGCCTCTTCCACCGCTGCCGGCGGGTCGGCCTCTTCGATCGCGACGCCCTGAATAAGCACGCCAGCGCCATAGCCGTCGAGCAGTTCCTGCATCAGCACCTGAACCCGCTGCTCGGCTTCGGCACGGCCCGAGCCGATGGCTTCGTCGAGCGTGATCCGGGCCATAACGGCGCGCATGGCGCTTTCGGCCACTTCCCGGATGGTCGTGTCAGGGTCCGCGATCTGGAACAGGTAATTCTGCGGTTCCTTGATATTCCAGCGAATCTGATAGGCGAGATCGACGATATTCTGATCGCCGGTCAGCACACGGTTTTCGGCATTCTCGCCACCGCCGCCAATATCGATCGTGCGGATATTGTCGACATCGATAATCTGCACACGGTCAATTGGCGCGGGCCAGGAAAGGCTGACGCCCGGCTCGAACGTACCTTGATAATTGCCGAAGCGCGTAAGCACGCCGCGCTCCTGCGGGCCCACCAGATGAAAGGACGTGAAAAAGAGCCATAGGAGGACGAGAACGATGATCGCCCAGAACCAAATCGGCCGGCCGCCGAAGGTCGGCAGGTTGGGGCCCCGCCCGCCGCTGCCGCCCATGGCGGCGCTCACAGGCCAACTCCCGGGGCTCGGTCACGACCCGACTGACTTCGTGCGGCGTCAGCCGCCGACGCACCTGCCCGTTATTTTCGGGTCGGCCCGATGGGCCAACAC
>JBPOET010000393.1:0-2351 GCA_051251675.1 Parasphingopyxis sp.
GCAGGATGCGCCGCCCAACCGCGACAACCGTCTCGGCGGCAAGAACACGAGCCCCCGGATGGCGCGGCGCGACGGCGGCCGCCTTTTCCGCTGCCATGCGCTGCGCATAGTCGCGCGGCAGCTCAGCCCGCGCCGGCGTTTCGTCAATGTCTGCGGGGTCGATTGCGGCTGGCTTTATGCCGATTCTTGCAAGCAGTTCCAGGCGGCGTGGGCTGGCCGAGGCAAGGACCAATTTCATCGGGCGCATCAATGCGCGGCCCGCTTTACTTGAAGCGATAGGTGATACGGCCCTTGCTCAGGTCGTAGGGCGTCAGTTCGACGAGTACCTCGTCGCCAACAAGCACGCGGATGCGGTTCTTGCGCATCTTGCCGGCCGTGTGGCCGAGAATTTCATGATCATTTTCAAGTTTGACGCGGAACATCGCATTGGGAAGCAATTCCATTACATGCCCACGCATCTCGAGTAGTTCTTCTTTAGCCATAACAGTCCATATAATCCCGGAATTTCGCGCTGCCATAGCGGGGTAGTGCGCGAAAGGGAAGGGAAACGCCGATATCGCAGCCTACGCACCGGCTTCGGCTATCAGCCGGACCGTCCGATCGTCCGCTGAACCTTGTTGATCGTCCGCCATGCCAGCGATTTGGCGTGATTCTGATGGGGAAAGCGTTTGGGCGCGGCGGGGTTCAGGCCGAAGCGGCGGAGTGTGGCGTTCATCGCCCGAGCATATTGTTCGCGATACGCCCATTCCGATTGCCAGGTGATGGACAGCGAAAGGGAGGGCTCCGGGCCGTTCTTCACCCAGTGCGGCGCTTTGACGGGAACATAGATGGCTTTGCCGGCAGGCAGGTCGAACGCCCGGCCGCGAACCGCGAAGTCGTCCCGCCATTCAAGATTGCGGTGTCCGCCGCTGTGAAAGGCCTCATGGGCGGTGCCAGGCGCCATTTCCTCGTCGTCTGCGGGGAATATGGTCATCGTCTTGCTGCCCTTGAGCTGCAGCAGGATATTATGCTCCGGATCCATATGGAATGGCGTCACTGCATCCGGTGAGGAGAGGAAGATAAAGCCTTCCAGTTTCAGCATCCTGCCGGTTACAGCGCGTATCGCCGGTTCGATTTCGGCCAGCGTTCGGTGAAGAAAATCCCGATAGGCGGGCACCTGTTCGATGAATTTCAACACCATCCAGCTGCGGTTTGTGGCGATGTTCTCGATCGTTTCGGCTATACCCATGCCATTGTCCGGCACGTCCGCCGGATCGATGCCGACGGGCAAATCGGCTCGATTATATTCGACATCTACGGGGCGCATGGCGCGCGCAAGATCGATCAGCGCGTCGTGGGTCAGCAGTGGGTGATCCCCGAGTCGGTGATCGAGCAGGACGGGCTTCTCCGGATAGGCTCCGGTCAGTCCTGCGATCGCCCGGTCGTCGAATATCGCCGCTTTATCCATCATTCCGTTCCTTTTTTCTTCGTGCAACTCCGCGCACCTGCTGCGCTGTGGTCTCGGCCGCGCGACAGGCTCGAAACAGGAAAGCGGACCGCGCCCCGCCAAGCGGAACCGACACGCGCACGATATCGCGGCGTTCGCTCCACAGGCTGTCGATCATCGAATGATCCTCGGCCGCACAACTGTCGATCCATTCGATATCGCGGTTTTCGAGGATGCGAAGATTATAGCGCTCGATCAGCACACCGGGAGAATAGCGCGCATAAGTCTCGTCAAAAGCGATCTTGAAGGAGAAGCCGCCAGGCGCGGCAAGGAAGTTGATCAGCATGGCGATCGGTTTGCCGTCGAGATCGAGCCGGTGGAAGTCGAGCTTGCCGATGGCATGCGCGCCAGTCGCGGCGATTTCCAGAAACCGGGTGAGTTTCGGATCGCAGCCTAGCGCCGAGCCTGCCTTGCCTTTCCAGCCTGTTTTTTCGAGGGCGAGAAAGGAGGAAATCCATGGTCGGGCGTCTTCATCGGGCGCGAGTGTATTGTAACTGATCGTGCCCAGTTCGCCGAGCCGGTTGGCAAGGCGGTTCAGCTCCTTGCGCTTTTTTTTGCGGACGTTGCTTTCCCAATATTCCTGCGGTGTCTGCGCGCTTTTCAGCAGAGCGCGCCGCGTGCGGTGGACGATGGCGCAGGGACGCCCCAGAGTGGCCGTTGCCTCCTGAAGTCCGCGAATTGTGCGCCCGTTATCCGGCAGGCCGTTGATATGAAGCAGGCCTTTGGCCCAATCGGCTTGGTCAAGCGCGTCAAGCAGCACTGCCCAGAATTGGGTTTCCATTCCCCGGCGGACCAGCGGAACACCCAGGAAGCTGTTGTGATGCAACCAGTTCTGGACATTGGCCATCGGGATCCGGCCATATTT
>JBPOET010000394.1:0-2350 GCA_051251675.1 Parasphingopyxis sp.
GTTCGAGGGCAAGCCTATTCCACATCTCTTATTGTTTATCAATATGCGTATTGCTCTTTATCGATAATTCTTCTATTGAATTGCGATATCTCAAGTAAGGACATGCCATGGCTTCGCCGCACAAGGATTCGCTGCTTACCTTCACCCTCTTCGTCACGCGCGGGATCACCGCGCTGCTGATATTTTTCGCCGCCGCAATCGTGATCGGCGCGTCGCTCGTTGCATTCGATATGACGCAGGGGTCGCAGGCCCTGCGCAGCGAATATCCGGGGGTCGATCTCGCCGCGTTCAAGGCGCATTTCTGGTTGCTGCTACCGACGGCCCTGATCGGCATCGGGTTCGGCATAGCCTTTTTTCGCCTGCTCACGCGCATCGTCCGATCGGTTCGGGAGGGCGATCCCTTTTTGCCGATCAACGCACGGCGGCTGCGCGACATGGGCTGGCTGGCGCTCGGCTTCCAGCTGATCGCCATTCCGGTCAATCTCGTCCAGACCCGCCTCGATGCCATTACCGGCCAGCCGAGCGGGCTCGATCTCGATCTGGGCGGCTTCGTGCTCGCCCTCACCCTGTTCGTCCTGGCCCGGGTGTTTGCCCGGGGCGCGGCGATGCGGGACGATCTGGAAGGAACGGTATGATGGCGATCACCGTCAAGCTGGACGACCTGCTCCACGACAACCGGATGACCCTGACCGAGTTGGCCGAACGCGTCGGCATTACGCTGGCCAATCTCTCTATCCTCAAAACGGGCAAGGCCAAGGCGATCCGCTTTTCAACACTGGAGGCGATCTGCCGGGAGCTGAACTGCCAGCCGGGCGACCTGCTGGCGTTTGAGGAGTTCGGCCAAGGCTGAGCAGCGCCCTCCGCCTTTTCCTATGCCGAAACCACATCCTTCATTCCGGCCAGCGGTTCATGCTCGGTGATCCGCTGTTTCGTATAGGCGCGCGCCGACTCGCTGAGATCGCTGCCGAGATGCCAGTCGAGGATCTTCATCGTTTCCGGGATCGGCGGCAGCAGCAGCACATCGGCCTGGCTCAGGCTTTCGCGCACGGCGCTCGCGCTCGAAACGACCATCGAGCGGGACATGATATCGACGATGCTCGGGAATTCATATTTCGGCTTGCGGCGGAGAATGAGATCGCGCAGCAGCTTCCCGCGCGACCGGAGCGCGCTGTATTTGGTGTCCAGCCGCCATTCTTCCCCGGCATCGCTCCTTAGCGACACGACGACGTTGGGCCCCGCTTTCGCCTCGCGCATGATTGTCACCGGAATATTGTCCAGCACCCCGCCATCGACCAGGATATCGCCCTCGTTCGTGATGAAGGGCGGCAGGATGGTCGGCAACGATCCGGACGCCCGCACCGCATGCCAGAGCGGCCCGCGGCGATGGACGTAGACGCTGTTCGTCGAGAGATTGGTCGACACGCCGAAGAAATTATAGGGCAGGTCGGCAATGTCCTTGTTGGTGTATCTGAGCTCGAGCTGTTCGTCGAAAACCCGCGGATCGAGGATCGAATGCACGGGCACCGTCATCCGCCGCATCGCTTTTTTGGCGATAAACATGTCCTGCATCTGGACAATGGTCTGCTCGGGCGTGAGGCCCTGCGCCAATGCGCCGCCCATAGCCGCCCCGGCGCTGGTTCCGCCATAAAAGTCGATCGGAATATCGTTTTCGATCAGCGCCTGCATCACGCCGATATGCGCGCAGCCCAGCGCACCCCCGCCGGCCAGCACGACGCCATTCGCACATCCGGCCATGAATCGGCCGACCCGCGCAAAGGCAGCGTCGCAATCCAGCGGAATCTGGTGATGGAGCTTGACGTTGCGGCTGTCGAGCCAGCGCCCGCTCCCGGTAATCTCCTGCCGTTCATGATCGCGCCACAGCAGCAATGTCCGGTTGCCCCGCAGGAAAAGAGGGATCGCATAGTCTTCCAGTTCGGAGCGATCGCACTGTTCTTCGAACAGCGGCGCAACAATGACCAGATCATCTGCATTGCGCGCGATCGCCTTGTCCCATTCGGTGCTGCCACCAGCAACCAGAATGACCCGTTTCGCACTGCGTTCCAGCTCGCCAAGCCAGCGGCCGAACCCTTCACTCTCCGCAGTCACGCCGTCCGGCTTGTCCGCAAAGGTGATCATCCGCGGTTCGTCATGACGCGCCAGAGCAGCGCAAAGACGTTCGGCGAAGCCCTCCGGCAGCTGCGATCCGGCGGCCGGCATCAGCATAATCACTTTGCCGGGCTTGGCTTCCATGGCGCTGGCCGAGCGGGTGGCTACCGCCAGCCGCGCCGACACAGTCGAGAGAATGGCATCGGCAATTTCCGGATAGGATGCGACCACCGCATCATAGGCC
>JBPOET010000395.1:0-2350 GCA_051251675.1 Parasphingopyxis sp.
GTTTCTAATCGCGATGGTGGCGCTCGGGGCACTGGCCGCAAATCTGTGTTTCAACAGCTGGTGGAAGCGTGTCGCCTTCCTCGCCATCTGCGTGGCCGTGCCCATTATCGCCAACGGCATCCGCGCCTTCGGTACAATTTATATCGCCGACAGGAACGGCATCGAGTTTGCCGAAGGCTTCGATCATGTCGTGTATGGCTGGTTCTTCTTCGCATTCGTGATCATGGCCGTTTTCGCCCTGGGCTGGAAATTCTTCGATCGCGAGATCGACGATCCGGCGTTCGATCCCGGCGACATTACCAATAGCGGCAGCGCAACCAGCTCTGCGCGTCTTGCCACATTCGCGCTTGCCTTGTTGACGCTGGCCGCCGCACCGATGCTCTGGCTGTCGACCAGCGCAATTGCCGGAAGCGGATCCGTGCCGGCGTCTTTCTCGATACCCCCGGTCGAAGGCTGGACGCGGACCGACGCGCCGATGAGCTACCCCTGGCAAGCGACATATGCCGGTGCGGACAGGATCGTCGAAGGTCGATATAGTGACGCCAACGGGCGCGTTGTCGATGTCGCTGTCGCCTATTTCGCAAACCAGACCGAAGGCCGCGAGCTTGTGAGTTTCGGCCAGGGCGGCCTCCCTGCGGAAACCGAATGGTCCCGGGTAGAAGATACCGACGCGCCGCCGTCAGGCCATGCCTACCGGATTACAGCGCCCGGCCCCGTATTCCGCGAGATTTTCCAGTATATGCGGATCGGCGCACTGACCACGGGAAGCGCGAGCCGGGCCAAAATCGAAACCATGCGGGCGCGCCTCTTGGGCGGCGACCAGAGCGCGATCGGCATCGTGCTCTCTGCAGAGGGCAGGGATGCGCGCGGCATCATCGAGTCCTTCCTCGACGACAGTGACGGCATCGAAACACTGGTTGACCGCGCGTCCGGCTTGGCCGACTGATCCGCCATGTGCGGAATAGCGGGCATCTTTCATCTGGAGACGGCCAAACCGGTCGACCCTGACCGGATACGGCGGATGACGGACGCAATGGTCCATCGCGGACCAGACGGATCGGGCGTGTGGACCGCCCAGGGCGTCGGGCTAGGGCATCGACGGCTCTCGATCATCGACCTTGAGACCGGCGCGCAGCCGATGGCGACGCCCGATGGCAAGATCGTTACCGTTTTCAATGGCGAGATATACAATTACAGGGCGTTGCGACTGGAATTGCAGGGGCAGGGCCATGTGTTTCAGACCGATAGCGATACCGAGGTAATTCTCCATGGCTGGCGGCAATGGGGGCCGCTGTGCATCGAGCATTTCGACGGTATGTTCGCCTTTGCGCTGTATGACGATGACGCGAAGACGCTCTATCTGGGGCGGGATCGTCTGGGCGTTAAGCCGCTTTATTATGCCGAGGTTTCCGACGGGAGCCTGATTTTCGCTTCGGAATTGAAAGGGCTTCTTGCACATCCGCTGCTGCGCCGTCGGCCGAGCGAACAGGCTGTCGAAGATTTTCTGGCGCTGGGTTACGTGCCGGACGATGCCTGTTTTGTAGCAGGAGTTAAGAAACTTCCGGCCGGCCATTATCTGATGACGCGCCGCGGCCTACCGCTGGCCGAACCGCGCCAGTATTGGGACGTCGCTTTCGCACCCAAACGCCGCAAAACCGAAGCTGCCGAAGAGGAACTGGCGGCGCTCATGGGCGATGCGGTACGCAGCCGGATGATCGCCGATGTGCCGCTCGGCGCTTTCCTTTCCGGCGGTGTCGACAGCTCGTCCGTCGTCGCGTTCATGGCGGAAGCCAGCCGAGATGCCGTGGAAACCTGTTCCATCGGCTTCGACCAAGCCGATCTCGACGAGACGGCCTATGCCGACCAGGTCGCCGAACGCTTCGCCACCAACCATCGCAAGCGGATCGTCGCCGCCGACGATTTTGCCCTGATCGACACGCTGGTTGCGGGATTCGACGAACCTTTCGCCGATGCCAGCGCCTTGCCGACCTTCCGGGTGTGCGAGCTTGCCCGGGAGAAGGTGACCGTCTCCCTGTCAGGAGACGGAGCGGACGAGATTTTTGCGGGCTATCGCCGTCATGTGTTCCATGCCGGCGAAGAGCGCGCGCGGGCCCTGCTGCCGGCGGCCGTCCGGCGACCGGTGTTCGGCACGCTGGGTTCGGTCTATCCCAAGCTGGACTGGGCGCCGCAATTCCTGCGCGCAAAATCGACCTTTCAGGGACTCGGCCGGACCGGAGCCGAGGCCTATGCGGATTCGGTTGGCGTCACCGGTTCGGCATTGCGGCAATCGCTCTACAGCGACACGATGCGGACGGCTCTGCAGGGGCACCGCGCCGAGGATCGCTATATC
>JBPOET010000396.1:0-2349 GCA_051251675.1 Parasphingopyxis sp.
CCTTCCGACCATGTGCGCGCCGCCGTTCGCAACACCTCGTCCGAAGCGGCATTATCGGGTTCTCCATCGGGATTGGGCACGGTGTAGAAGCGCCAGTCCAGCGCGCCGGTATTCGCATCATAGGCGGAGACATAGCCGCGAACGCCGAACTCTGCGCCGCCATTTCCGATGATGACATGATTGTTGACCACCCGAGGAACGCCAGTGATCGAGTAGGGGAGGTCGGGATCGGTGGTTTGCTCCGACCAGAGCTGCGCGCCGGTGCGGGCGTCGATCGCGATCAGGCGGCCGTCGAGCGTTCCGAGGTATAGCTTGCCCCGCCAAACGGCCACGCCGCGGTTGACCGCGTCGCAACAGGTGTTCTGCAGCACGGAGCGCGGCACTTCGGGATCGAAGGTCCACAGCGGCTCGCCGTTGCTGGCGTCGAAAGCGAATACCTTGGACCAGGGGCCGGTGATATACATGACGCCGTCGACAACGATCGGAGTTGCTTCCTGGGCGCGGGCGTCGGGAAGTTCGGCCGACCATGCGATGCCGAGATTGCCGACATTTTCCGTCGTGATCTGGTCGAGCGGACTGAAGCGCTGCTCGTCATAGCTGTAGCTGGCTGCGGCCCAGTCGCTACCGTCGCCGCCTGTTGCCAGAAAATCGCCGTCGACCTTGGCCGCGCCCTGCTCTGTACTGACGCCAGAGCCGTCTTCACCGCCTGAAGAACAGGCCGCAAGGCCCAGTGCCAATGCCAGTCCGAACCAAAAACGCATATACCACTCTCCCAAATGCCCGTCCTTATTGGCCTAGGAGGCGGCATGTTGCAATTGCGAGGTTTTCCGCTGGCGGACCGGGGAGGCGCCGAGAGGGGGTTAACTGTAGGGAGGGTTGTCCAGCCCTGCCGGACTCTTCGTGAAAATCTCGACACCGTCCTCGGTAACGCCGACAGAATGCTCGAACTGCGCTGAAAGCGACCGATCGCGGGTTACGGCCGTCCAGCCATCGTCGAGAACCTTAACGCTTGCCTTGCCAATGTTGATCATCGGTTCGATCGTGAAGAACATGCCGGGCCTGAGTTCGGGGCCCGTGCCTGGCTTTCCAGCATGCACGACTTCCGGTGCGTCATGGAAAAGCCGGCCCAGACCGTGACCGCAAAAATCGCGGACCACGCCATAGCGGTGTGCTTCGGCGTGCTGCTGGATGGCGTGTGAAATATCGCCGAGGCGGGCACCGGGCTTGACCTGCTCTATGCCAAGCATCATGGCCTCATAGGTTACGTCGATCAGCTTTTTGGCCTTGATCGGAACCTTTCCGACCGTGAACATCCGGCTGGTATCGCCATGCCAGCCGTCGAGTATCGGGGTCACGTCGATATTGACGATATCTCCCTTTTTCAGGGTCTTGTTACCAGGAATGCCATGGCACACGACATGGTTGATCGAGGTGCAGCAGCTTTTGGTATATCCGCGATAGCCGAGCGTTGCGGGAATTCCGCCGCCGGCCTTCATCCGATCCAGGACGATATCGTCAATTTCCTGAGTCGTGACGCCCGGCACAACGTGCGAGACGAGCGCATCCAGAACTTCGGCGGCCAGTCTGCCGGCAGCGCGCATGCCTTCGAAACCGGCCTCGTCATGGAGTTTGATCGAGCCGTTGCGGGCGACCGGATCGGCCGCGGTAATCGTCTGATATTGGTTCATGGAACAGGATATAGCGAAGCGAACGGCATTTCGCTATGCCATAGGCGGGTCGCGGCACGAGGAGAGCTGTGGTGGCGCGTAATAGTGGTGGAAAGGGCGTACCGACACGGGCCGCCGCAAAAGCGCTGATCGCCAGCGGTCTGCTCTTATGGCCTTCGGCCCAGGCTGTTTCCGTCATGGAAAAACCCGGTGCCGCCCGCGCATCGCAGACCGAACAGGCACCGCCGGGCATGACGCGGGTCGAGATCCGCGACGATCGCCGGTCGGTCCGGGCCCTGCTGAGCGCCGCAGCACAGGCAAGCGACGAGGGCCGGTTCGATCAGGCCGAATCCCATTATGCGCGCGCGCTGGATATTGCCGAGCGGGTGCTGGGCCTGGATGACGACGATACGCTGCGCACAATAAACAATCTCGGCGTATTCTATACCCGGCAAGGCAGATATGACGAGGCCGAGCTGTTTCTGGAACGCGCCATCGAGGGCAGGCAGCGGGTCTTCGGGCCCGAACATCCCCAAACGCTGACGGCAATGAACAACCTGGCGACGTTTTACGGCATGATCGGCCGTATGGCGGAGGCCGAACCGCTGCTGCTGCAAGTGCTGGAAATCCGCGAACGTGTGTCCGGGCCGGATCATCCCAATACGCTGGGTGTCCTCAACAA
>JBPOET010000397.1:0-2346 GCA_051251675.1 Parasphingopyxis sp.
AGCTCATCGTCATCACGCTTCAGGCCTCGGGGGACGCGCGCGCCGCCGCTCTCCTCTCGGTCGCCGGAGCCGCATCGGTCGTCGCGGTGACCGTGACACTCGGCCTGAGCGGTTACGGCGCGGCCAGCGTGGCCCTGGGGGCGCTCATCGCCACCACCGCCCTTCTCGCAAGCGGGCTGGCGCTGCTGTCGCACAAGGCCGAAACCGGCATTGTCGGCCTGCTCACCGCCGTCGCGCGGCCTTTTGTCGCGGCGACCCTGATGATGCTGGTCGTACAGGGCCTTGATACGGGGAATTTCGGTCCGCTCGCGGCCATGGCCATCAAGGCGCCGGCCGGCGCGGCGATATTCGGGATTGCCGCCATCGCTCTCTGGCTGGGCCAAGGCGGTCCCGATGGCGCCGAGAAGATCCTGGTTTCGCTGATTTGGCAGCGATCCCGGCAATTTCTGTCCCGATATTCCGCCCGGATGTAACCAGGGTCGGATTTTCCTCGCATGCACAGAAAACTGAATGGTGCCGCTTAGGTGACTCGAACACCTGACCCCCGCATTACGAATGCGATGCTCTACCAGCTGAGCTAAAGCGGCACGCTCCCTCTATGGGCCGTGGCCCTTACCAAGCACCGAACGGCGAAACAAGCGGGTTATTTGTTCGCGAAACACCGCACCGGCGCCTGCGGATTTACCATTCGTAAACCAACCCGGTCCATAAGGCCCATGTAAACCATCTTCGCGAGGGCAACACAGCTATGGACAATCCCCAGCCATTCGAAGCCGATGAGAGCGGCATCGCGGATGCAGAAGGCGATGCGGCGATCGAACCGCCACCCCAGATCGGCACGGATGAGCGGCGGATGCACGTTCGCGCCTATAATCACTGGGCATCCCTGCTGCACGGCTGCGCCTATCCCTCGATCGAGGATCTGGACCCGGCAACCATTGGCGATTTCGGGCCCCATAGCGTTTTACTCGATTTCACAGCCGGGCTGAACAATCCGTCCATCGCCTGGCTTGGCGGCGCATTGCGCACCGAATGCGACATCGACGACACTATCGAAGACATTGCCGATGTGCCGCCGCGGTCTCTGCTCTCGCGCCTGACGGACCATTATATGCAGATCATCGCCAACCAGGCGCCGGTCGGCTTCGAGGCCGAGTTCGAAAATCATCGCAATGTGAACATGCTGTATCGCGGCATCCTGATGCCCTTCTCGTCCGACGGCGACACCATCGATTTCATCTATGGCGTGATCAACTGGAAAGAGGTTGCGGCCGCCGAGGTCCAGGCGGATCTTGAGCAGGGAGTCGATCAGGCCCTCGCCGCCCGGCTGGCGCCGGTAGAGGAAGCCGCGCCCCTCTGGGCGGACGGCCCGAACAGCAGTTTCGAATCCTCCGGTCCGGCAGCACCCGCCTTTACTTCCGAGGATGATACGCCCGGGCAGGCTGGCGATTTTGCAGCGCTGGACGAAAGCCTCGCGGCACCCGAACGCCTGGTCGATCATCTGGTCGCGGCGCGGGACAGTGCCGAACAGGCTAAATCCGCCGATCAACGCAGCCGCGCCGCGCTCTATGATGCGCTGGGCCGTGCTTATGATTTTGCGCTTTGCGCAGAGGCCGAACCGGACGCCTATGCCGAGATCCTCCAGGATGCCGGCATTACCGGCCAGGATCGCGCGCCGATGACTCCCATCGCCAAACTTGTTTTCGGGGTCGATTACGACAAGACCCGGCTGACGGAATTTGCGGCGGCGCTCTCCCACGCCAAGCGCGAGCATATCGCCGCCGGCGCCTTTGCCGACTATCTCAAATCGCATAAGGGCGGCCTCAAGGCTGTCGTTGCGGCCGAACGCGCCGCACGCCGCCCGGCATCGCGACCTGACAAGCTTGAAGACGCCTGCGAGGCGCTGCGCCATGCTCCGGTCCTGGATTATGTCACCCTGGATCAGGACGCCGATAGCGACGAAGAATTCGCATTGCTGATGGCCCGCCGCCTTCCCGACGGAAGGATCGCGGTGATCGCAGCGGTGCCGCACGACAAGACGCTCACGGATCGCGCAATCCGTAAGGTCACCGGCTGACGGCCGCTCTACCTTCCGGGACACGAAAATCATCAAGATGCTTCTGCAAACAAGGGTTGAGTAGCCTTTGTTTGGGGAGCATAGCTGCCCGCCATGACACAGGTTCCGCAAGACTCGCAGAGCGAGCAAACCGAAGCCCATATCGCAGCTATCGCCGAAGCGCTTGTGCGCGACGCATTGCCCGGGGAAACCGACAATTTCAGCGAAGCCGAAGCCCTGCAGGCGGCCCGTTTCGTCGCCGCCACGGCCGCCGAAAGACTGCCCGGCAT